>LDWW01000009.1 GCA_001045525.1 Chitinispirillum alkaliphilum
CCATTTATCGTATGGCATGTTAAGTTTGCTGCAATTGCATGACATTTTACTTGCTCCTCTTGCTCTATATGTATCAATATCGATATTGTTTCATAAGGATTCCTGGGGGTGGTGGAAAGCAATTATTCCATTTTATAATTATATTGTGTTATGTGATTATGCAGGGAAAAATAGTGTTGCATTTAAGTGTTTGTTCCTTTTCTCGCAATTACTTCCTCTCGGGATTGGTTTTCAGCATGTATACGTTTACTCTTACACTACCAGCCTCTTTCTTATGATACCTGTTGTTTTCTGGACCCTGATAGCGTTTAGTTTGGCGAATAAACACGATAAAGGAAGTATGTTTGCTTTAGGGTTGATATTTTTGCCACTGATATTTTTTCCATATCTGGCGCTCACTGCTGATGCTCAAACTCAGATCGACGATGATTATTGTGATGATGACGGGGACAGTGATTTACGTCTTCTAAATATAAACCGTAAAAAATTCATGAAGCTCGAACCACATATCCTTGAGGAAGGATCTTATTCAAAAATCGTTGGTGGGAAAATACATACAGATATAGGATATCTGATAATCGCTAGTATACCTTTGTGGATCCGCTGGGATGAACATTATATGTTCTTTGCTGATAAAGGTATCTTTTATTTGGTTACGCAATCATTTAAGGGTGTAATCTACAGCGAGTTTACCCCATACGAAAAGATACATACTCTGAATTTAGAAAAAACTACACTTACCAAGAAAATTGATATCTTTTATAAAAACGGTCTTGAGGAATCTTACGAGTGTTCAGGTACAAATTTTAATTCCAGAATCATACCATATTTAGATCAAATTCACAGGTGGGCGCCACATTTAAAGTTCGGGGGGAAGTGTATTCCTGAAAATATGAGTGACAAGCTTGCACCTTCTGTGCAATATGAGGAAAAAACAGCTTTAGTCAAAGAATCGTCTTCAACGGAGGAGTTCTTCCTGGAAGACCTGTGATTTGTGTGTTTCTGATATATTGGCGATAAACAGATGCCAGCGGTTATCTGTACTTCGGCTTTATCCCTGAGTGCTGAAGTACAGATAAAGTTTTCTGAGCAGGATAAAAACACAATCCCGGAGTTCTGTTCGTGAGTGCAGTATACTATTTTTAAACAGGATACTCTGCAGCCTTTGATCTACTATACAAGTGTATGATCGAGGCAATGCGCACTCAAAGAAATACGGAATTCTGATGCTTCACCTCACTTTTGCTCCATCAACACAATCCCTCGCAGAGCTTGCAGCTGATAAGCTCGCAGCAATATGGAGCGATCCTTTTAATCCACCAACGGTTATCGTCCCCAATCCGGCTGTTGAAAAATGGCTCCTCATGCGTTTGGTAACTTTTACCAAAATATCAGGGTGTGTGGCAAATCTAAAAATGCTAAGGCTTGAGCGGTTTTTGTGGAACACACTGAGTCCGGATGAGAACATGACCCTTATGGATGCAGAGCACCTCTGTCAATTGGTTTGTTCACTGCTCGACAAACCACTACTTCAGGAAAAAATATTCACAAGTCTTAAAAACTATCTCTGCTCTTCTCAGAACGGATCAATAGATCCTGTCAAGAGAGTACAATTGTCAGGTGTTATTGCCCAGCAGTTCAGAGAATACGAGTATAACAGACCAAGTGTATGGGATGAAAAGCTGAACCGGTGGAAAATGGACGGTATTGATGCAACCTGGCTTAAGGGGAATTACTATTGCGGGGGAGATGCACATGAGGTTTGGCAGAGTGAACTTTACCGCCGGGTTTATGGGTTGGTTGAAAATGGCGGATCTGAAACAGACAATCGCTGTATTTCTCTTCCTCATCTCTACAGGTGGCGTAGGGAGAAAAGTCGGGGAGAAATGGATTGGTGTCAAACCAAAGGTGAAATTTTCATATTCGGAGTTTCAAAAATCAGCCATTTTCACCGCAACACCCTGGTTGAGATTTCTCAGGCAGAAAATGTAGAGATGCGGGTTTTTCTCACTAACCCCTGTGCTGAATTCTGGGAGGATGTCAATACCAGCCGTAACCGTAATAAAAGGCGTAAATGGAGCTGGAATTCTACTTCAAACGAAGCTGGTATCACTCCTATGCAATCGCGATTGTATAGTAAAGAAAATCTCGATGATGAACTGCCCCCGGAGCAGGGCCTGCTTAGACTCTGGGGTGAGGCAGGAAAGGAGAATGTTTTCCTCTGGTGCCCTCAGGCACAATGGAATTTCGAATATATACATCATGACAGTAACATGACAGAGCATAGGCCTCAAACAACACTGGAATCTGTGAAAGAGTCCCTGCTATTACGCACTGCCACTCTGAGCGAACCAATTCGAGGATGGGGTGATGATTCTCTCTTTATACTCGCTTCACCTGACAGGGGCCGGGAAATTGAAGAAATAAGAGAGCAGATCCTCGATATGGTTCATAGAGGGGAGGTGGAGCGACTAAATGAAATTGTCGTTTATCTGACTGACCCTGCGGCTTATCTTGTTCATATCAACAGAGTATTTGGAGCTTGTGATACAGCTGATCCCACATATATTCCTTATACTATACTTGGAGCACCGGGTTCAGGAAGTCTCTTTGCCCAGGGAATGCGCAGCATGCTTGAGCTTATACGGGGACGCTTTGACCGGGCTGGCGTATTTGAGCTTCTGAGAAATCCGATTGTGCAGGTTACCTCTGACTTTACTCCCGAAAATGTTTCCGTGTGGGAAGTATGGGCAGAGAAACTTGGCATTTTCAGGGGCTACAACAGAGAACACCGAAAAACGATGGGAGACAGGGGAGAAATGGTGAGTGATGCGCATACTTTTGAACTGGGTATCGCACGCATGCTGATAGGAAATCTTACTTCAGATCCTGTGGAACTTGATTACAAAATTGTGCCTGAAACATTCTCATCTCAACAGGTGTCTGTTGTTGTTCCCTTTACAGATTTTGATACTTCAGATGAAGATCTTCTCGAAAAATTCTGTGCGGTAACAGAGGACCTTTTCAATGATATAAAGAATTTTTCCGATTGCAATAACGGTGAACTGGAAATTGAGTATGCTGTAGAGCTGATTAAAAACCTTGTGTGGCGGTGGTTTGGTAGAATCGATAAACTGGAAAAAGGTGGGGGCGCTGAGGGCCGTGTACAAAAAGATTTTCTCGAATCTCTCGATATTATACTCCTCCAGAAAACTACTGCTAACAGAGAAAATTTCCCGATTGAAGAATTTCTCAAAATGGTTGAGGCCTGTCTTCCTGATGAACTCTCATCATTTGGGAACGCCTGGGTGGGTGGAGTCACTTTTGCACCGCTTCGTCCTGCAATGGTGCTTTCTCATAAAGTTGTAATCGTTGCAGGGTTGGATGCGGCTTTGTTTCCCGGTACATCTGAGAAGCCTGGGTGGGATCTTTTGTCAGGTAGGAGAATCATTGGGGATAGTGATCGGGTAAAAGACAATAGATTTGTATTTCTTGAACTGTTTCATGCGGCACAAAAAAAATTGGTGATGTCATTCAGATGTCGTAATATGCAGAAAGATGAGGAGCTGCAGCCTTCAAGTGTTGTTCTTGAATTTGAGGAGTATCTTAAGAATGCAATGGAGAACAATACTGACAAAAGCGCAAACGTAAATGTTGTTAGAGGGATTCCATGGGTGCTCCATGAGTCAATTAAAGAGATGGTGTCAGCTGGACGTCTGCATGGAAGCTGGGATTGTACAGAGGTTGAGCTTGGCAAACTTGCCGCAAAGTACGAAAAAAACAGAGCTTTGCACCGCCATGAGTTGGTGTGCAGAAAAGATGGTTCGCTTTTCAGTCCTGCTATAAAGAAAGAGTTCCATACCACATATCATGATCTTAAAAGGTTTATAACCAATCCCCTTGAATATCATCTGTATAAAACTCTGAATATTGATCTTGAAGAAGAGTCTGTGACGATGGGGGTGACAGATGAGCCCCTTGATTCTGGTAACCTTGCATTGGGCGGCATGCAACGGAATATCTGGATCAGGATTCTTGAAATGCTCTTTCCGAAAATCAGAGGAGCTGAAAATTCTAAAAAAGAAGAGTTTTCCCTTAAAGCAGAGCGTGTTGCAATTCAGATATATGATTATCACGCAGCTACTGGAGGAGCTCCCGAAGGGCTGCTTTATAAAAATGAGAAAAGGAAATTAACTGAGTGGGCAATTCAGTGTTGCGAAAAAACTCAGCAACTCCTGGAACTGTTTGACAATCATTACCTTGTAGTAAATACAGATTTTACCCTTGGAAGGAAAGGCCTTTCAGGGGACTTGACCATAAAGCTGGACGGGGAAAAAAGGTGCTTTGTTGAATGCCGGCATTCACTTGTGTTAATGCCCAGAGATCCTGCTGTCAACAGAGAAATCGGTATTTTAGCTGTTAAAAAAGAAGGCAATGTTACTGATAATCATGAATTGTGGCTTGCAGCAGTCCTTCAGCAGATCTTTAATAAGGGAAATGGTATATGCGACAGAATAAATCTTGTTCAGTTAAATCGGGATAAAATTTCTGTGTCTTGTGAGCAGACGTTAACGCCGGAATCCACATGTGATTCCTCAGACAATGATGATGAATACCATGAACCTGCTGTTTTGGATGTTAAATGCTGGTTGAAGCGTATCCTCACCATGATGCTTATTGAGAAATGTTCACAGCATCTGCCCTTTGTAGCTGTAAGAGAAATAACAAAGAAAAGGAAAAATGACAATGCTCATTTCAGAGAACGGCTGAAAAGGATAAGTGTTGAAAGCATAGGGGAGAGAATTAACGGGAACTTCTCTTCATACAGGTGTTTTCTGGAAGCATACAAATTAACAGATGCTCTGGTTGCATTCAGTGAGATCAATGACAAAACGGAACAGAATAGAAAGCTTGCCCAGCTTGCAGCACAACTTTACGAACCGGTTCTCAAAAGGTCTTATTATGAATAGTGCTGTTATCTTAACTGATGTATCTCAGATTGATCTCGATCGTCATGGTGTTATTGAGGCTCACGCCGGTACGGGTAAGACCTACACCATTGTCAGACTAGTACTGCGAATTTTGGAACAGCCCCTAAGAGATGAACGCGGGTTGAGATTTGTTCACTTAAGTGAAATACTTCTTGTAACCTATACTGAAAAAGCCGCAGGAGAGCTTAAACTTCGTATTCGTGAAGGGTTGATGTCAAGAATAAATATTCTCAGGGAGCAGGGTGCTAAAGATTACAATATTATAGAGCATCTTGAATCTTGTCTCAATAACATGCATGAAGCATATATCGGAACGATTCACTCTGTGTGTCTGAGGCTTCTCCGTAACATGCCGTTTGAAACCGGCATACAATTCAGCACGGAAATTGCTGATGACGAAGAGGGGTTGTGGAAAACTTTCAGAGAGATGATAAGAGAGGAGTGGCAGGACACCCAGAGTGACTTTCCATGGGCAATGGAACTGATTGAAATGTACGGATTTAAACTTGACAGTGCTTATGACGGAAAAATTGTCGCTTTGGCAAAGGAACTGCTTGATCAGGGATATACAGTTTTAAACAGATGTAACTGTTTCGAGTCACTTGCTGATGTAAAATCTTGGTTTGATCAATACAAAGCCAACTGTAATAGTTTGAAAGAAAAGTTGAAAGTTTTAATCAGCTCTGGGTTGCAGATACTAAATAATCCTGCCGGTTTGAATGAGAAAAGAGTAGCTTATCTTGAATCTACAGTAAACAGGTGGAAGAATTCTCTTGAAAAGGATCCCTTTTCACCGGAAGATGTCCTGTGTGCAAAATGGGTAAAGAAAAATTCCTGCTACAAATTAAAACCCGATTTAATGAAAAAAGAACTATATAATGTAAGTATAGGGAAAAAAAACCCGTTGGTGGAACCTTTTGCCGACCAGTTCTATCATTATGCCAAAGATAACGAATGGAAAGTTGTTTTAGAATTTCCCAACATTTCTAATATTTTGTCAAATACGCTCATTTGCGACAGTGCAAAGTTACTTGCTGCACGATGGAACAGAAAAAAACAGTCCAACGGGCTTGTATCATATGGAGATATGCTTCGGTTAATGTTTCAGGCGGTGTCGCAAAAAAACAGTGCAGTTACTCAGAACCTTCGGGAAAGGCTGAGTTATGGGATAATTGACGAATTTCAGGATACAAGTCCTCTTCAATGGGAAATTTTCAGAACAGTTTTTACCAAAGGAGCCAGAGAAGAGTTGCCCGGATTATTTATTGTGGGTGACCCTAAACAGTCGATTTACTCATTTCAGGGTGCAGATGTTAATAGTTATCTGTCGGCTAAGAAAACTATTACAGAAATGAATGGAGTATTTTACAGTATAAAAGTCAACTACCGTTCTCTTCCTGAAATGATTAACGGGTATAACGAGATTCTGTGCACCGATAGAGGTGCTGGTAATGAAAAATATGAGAAATCAGGGGCTGAAAGTACAGAGTTGATTTCAGATCCAAAAGAATCAAATCCACAGCATAACGACGACTGGTTTTGTTTCGCTGCTGAAGATGAAAATGGGATATCGTATCCATCAGACCAGAGAGCATTGGCGCCGGAACGGGACTTGAGCGATCTTCGGGATAAACTACCATGTAAACCTGTACAGATCATGCCACTTGAAGGAAACAAAACTCAAAGATGCAGGCAATTCGCCGATCATACAGCTATTGCAATTAAAGGGTTGAAAGGAAAAAGAATTGATATACCCGACGGTAAGGGGTGGAAGAACTTAACACTTGATTATAATCATTTTGCAGTTATTGTGGAAGGGCACAGTCTTGCAGATCCTGTTATGGAGGAGTTTCGAAGGCAAGGGATTCCTGCGATAAAATACAAACTTGAAGGTGTTTTTCAATCACAAATGTGCAGGGACTTACATGCAATTTTACGCGCTGTCCTTTATCGGGACGGAGAACCTTCCCCCAGACTTGCCGCTCTTCTTACCGGCTTTTTCAACTATCATTATTCACTCATTGATCCGCAAAAAACACTTGAGCCTTGCTTTGATTCAAGGTGCAGCGGTGATGATCTTTGTATTACTCATGCACTTTCAGAGTGGGGATATCTTGCTGACAGGAAAATGTGGACCCAGCTGTTCAGGAGTATCATGCTGCGCAGCGGAGTACGGGAGCGTTTTCTGAAGATTGCTGATGGTGAACGGCATATTTCCGATCTAAGACAAGTAACAGATTACTGTATTGAGTGGCTCTATGAGCACAATGCCCATCTCTCAGAATTGATTGAGCACCTTGGGAGTTTGTACAGAAAAGAAACAAGCGTAGGGATGGACCGCAATATTCACCAGATTGCAACCCAAAAGTCAAGTGTGCAGATTCTCACTATGCACGCCTCCAAGGGACTTGAGTTTCCCGTGGTTTTTGTCCTGACATCAAAAACAAGGGCAAAAAGTGTTCCTGCAATCTCTTATATCGGTCCTGATAGCCGTCGCCATGTGATGCTTACTGCTGAGGGGTATGGTGATGATGAAACAAAAAGAATATACGATCTGGCGGAAACGCAGAAAGAACAGGAACGTCGTCGTTTGCTCTATGTCGCAATGACACGTCCATCGGCACTGCTGTTTTTGCCCGTTCACATGAACAGAATTATTAAAAGTAATAAAAAAATAGTCTGGGAAAACTGTATACCTGATTCTAAAGGGGCTGATACAGACCTTACACCAAGGCTTATCAATCTTATAAGAGAGGATAAGAGTGACTGTATAGAAATATTCAACCCTGAAGAATGGAACTTTCAGAATACTACAAAGGCTTCGGATATAAGGAGTGGTGCCCAAAAATGTGATTTGGTTTTTTCTTTGCAGAATATACCAAAAATTGACCTCCGATCTCTTGTAAGTCACAAAACGAGCTATTCACAGTTGAGCCGAAATGTCGATTCTGACCGGGGAGTAGACAAAGGCGAAGAGGTCGGTGTGGTTGAAGTTATAAATTCACCAGAGCTGCTACCCACTGCTACTCCTGTTCTTCCCGGGGGAGCAGCAACAGGGGATGCTCTTCATGCTGCTGTCGAAGAGATATTTAACAAAGAAGACCTCATGAAATGTATTGAAAATAGTGATGAGCTGAAAGGGGTTGTTGGTAAGTATCTTGAACGCAATGGCGTACTGAAACGTATTTGGATACAAAATAAGAAAGAAACTAAAGTTAAAATTGAAGAGATGGAAAAAAGAGCGATCACTTATGCTTCTGTATGCATAAAAACGCCCTATTGTCTGAAATCGGGCTTGACAAAGACAGAGGCGTTATTCTGGCCCATCTCAGCAAAAATTCTCGTGTTCCGGAGATGGAGTTTCTTCTAAGTTCTGAACCACACTGGGTAGGAGGCTTTATGGATCTTGTGTTCAGAATTCCACAGATCAATGCAGAGCATCCTTGGCGGTACTATGTGCTTGATTGGAAAAGTGATGTGCTGAAAAATTATGATCGTGATTCACTTGAAACTTGTATGGAGCAGCGCCATTACAATCTTCAGGCGAGAATCTATAGCCATGCTTTAGACAAGTATCTAAAAGGGATAGTGGGTGAAGCCTATATACCTCAACAGAACCTTGGGGGGGCAGTATATTTATTTCTTCGTGGTTTCAATGAGATTACTCTTGAAACACCATGCTTATTCAGAGGAGCAAGTCCGGAAGAAGATGCTGCATATACAAAAGATCTGATTACTAAAATGGCCGGGAGCTCAGTATTATGAATACAACTTCCTTTAAAGCCGATCAGGCCACTAATCACCACAGACTCGACAACGAAATCCCTCTCCGTCTTTACGAGGTCGTTGAGAAGTACCTATTATGCACAGGGCAGATCGGAGCATTTCAAATAAGACAGGCTCGTATACTCAGCCGCTCTGTAAAAGATAAAAATCTTATTGCAGACATGAGAGTCATTTTGCTTCTCAATCTTGTTTCTCTTAACAGAGGTGCTCCACGTGCCACAAGGGATTATCTGCTTGCCCCGTTCTTAAAAGAAAATCTTGAGCGTAGTATAAGTTTATATTCAGAGGAAAATCCTGATGCAGAATTACACTGGTGTTCAGTTGCAGGAGATCCGGATACTTTGACATATCTGGATTACCTGATCTCAACTGTGTATAGGGATCCTTCACTCTATTCACCTCTTGCGGGAGAATATCCAAATGATGATAAAAATACTGTTATACTTCAGCATACAACTCCGCTTCTGATAGTAGACAGGGAAAGAAAGCTTATGGGTTTCTCCCGTTACTATTGCGCCGCCATAAGTCTTCAGGATAGTCTTGAAAAGAGGTTGTCTTTAACATTAGAGAAAATGCCGGATCAGGCCCGTGCTGCAGAAATTATGAACACGGTTTTTGATACCAGGTCTATTCTTCCGACCGGACAAATGTTTCATTACAGGCAGGCTGCCGCTGCAGCTCTGGCATTACGTACACCGTTTCTCATTGTGTCTGGAGCCCCCGGGACAGGCAAAACACGCGTGGTGATACAGATTCTTCGTGTTCTGCTCTATGCGTATGAAGATATTATGCCGGATCGGGTTGTGCTTTGTGCCCCTACGGGACGTGCTAAAGCAAGACTGGGAGAAAGTATCAGGGATGACATAAGGAGAATTGCAGAGTGCAATAGTGGGACACGTGATGCAGGACTGAGAAATTTGCAATGCAAAACACTGCATTCCCTTCTTGGTATTTATGGTGATGGCAAGCAGCGATATAATCGTCACAATCCTCTTCCATATCAGGTAATAATTGTGGATGAAGCGAGTATGGTTGATCTCCATCTCTTTAGCTCTCTTATGGAAGCTGCTTCTGATGATTGTCATATAATTTTAGCCGGAGATATGCATCAGCTCCCCTCTGTGCATGCCGGGGCTGTACTTGGAGATCTGACTTCAGTATTTTCAAAATCTCCTTCTCATCCAACACTTACAAAGGAGTGTCTGGGCTGGGTTGAAAAAATTACAGGTGATTGTATACTGGAAGGTGATGATAAAGCAAGTCGGGAATCTCTTGTAATGAACAACGATACAGCTGGGCCTTTGAGCGATCATACAATCATCCTGAATCATTCATACAGATCAAATTCAAGTATTGTCGAATTGAGCAGGTTAATAAATGGCGGAGACTACCATGGAACAAGGGATTTCCTCCTGTCTTCGGAGCATGGGGAGGTATCTCTAATGACCTGCAAAAAAAATGAATACATACAGGAGTGGGTTGAAAATTGGTACTGTGACTGGATCAAAGGTTTGCAGAACCTAAGAACGCTGCCACTTAGTTTCTTTTCTGGTAATGAAAATAGCAGAGACTCGCAACATCACTCTTTGATTAAGAATACAACTGGTGTGCTAGAAGCTTCTCGAATACTGACGCTCGCTAATCATGGCCCGACAGGCAGAAAGGCAATAAACCATCTTGCAGAAAATATTCTGGTAAAAAAATTAGGTAAGAAAACCGGGAGGTTTTTCCATGGCCAGCAGATTATGCTCTCCCATAATATTCATGACCTGTCACTTTTTAACGGCGATATGGGTATTGTTGTGGAAGCACCGAATGGTGTATTGTACGCATTGTTCTGCAGAGCTGAGAGCTATTCAGTTTTTCCACTTAGCAGATTAACCGGAATAGAGCCGGCATTTGCAATGACCGTCCATAAATCTCAAGGGTCGGAATTTAAGGATGTGTTGTTGGTATTGCCTGAGTCAGAAACACCGCTTTTAACCCGACAGGTAATTTATACCGGGATTACAAGGGCTAAGAACAGAATTGTTGTCCATGGAACAGAAGAAATGTTACGCCTCGCGATAGAACGGAGGGAAGATCGCCCCGGAGGTGTAGAGATTTAGCCAAGTTAACAGATCGTACCGGAGATAATTGAAAAAAAGTCAGGTTATAAACACACCCTTCCTCCCGATGGTGATGGAGGAAGGGGAAAGGATTAAAGGTCATCTCTGACTTGTACAGATCTGAAAATATCCCAGATCTCCTCTTTTCCTCTTTCATAAATACTTGAGAATGTCCAGGCAAGGATTCTGTAGTTGATATCATCATGTTTGAAAATGCCTGTTACATATGTAAGATCCAGTCCGGAGTATCTTCCTGAATATTCTTTTAGAATGAAATCAAAACCATTAATTTCCTTTCTTTTTTCTTCTCCATCTATAGAATACTGCATTGCGGCTTTTTGCATTTTGATTACCAGGTTGTAGTAATCTTCATTGGGCATTCCTAAATGTTCAGCATTTATCAGAAAGTGGGTGGCCTGATTGACTGTTGATCCGTACACTAAAAAATGTTCATGGCCGGAATGGTTGACATCATATGACAAGTTGAAACTGCTCAGCTTTGCAGTATCTAAAGTCATACCGTTTTGGAAGAACCTTGAGTTTTGAAGTGTAGTTCTGTCTGAAATGGTTGAGCTGTAATCGTCATTAATTTCAAAGCTGACTAAATTACCAGGCTTAATTGTAATGTGACCATACTCGGTCTGCACTACTAAGCCGGAAGTGGTGGTAAAGGAGATGATTTTTCCCGTAATCTCTTTACCGCTGGAAAGAACTATTCTATCTGCAAAGACAAATGCCGTGGTCAGGAGTAATGTTGTGTATACTATGAGAACTCGAGTTTTCACTTTAAATCCCTTTCTTTCGTTACATTGTTATCTCAACATCCAGCTCTTGATATAAAGAGTCAATCGCTTCTTCCACAAAACTTTCCATAGCAATTCGTAGAGTAGTGCTCCACCATATGGAGTGCTCAGAATTATCATGCATGAAAATGTATCTAAATTCTTCATCTGAATAATTTCTTAGTAGGTATAAATATTGCATTGGACCAAACATTTCAATCAGAAAATCATATAGTCGTTCAATATTAAGTAACTGTTCCTGAAATTCATGTTCGGTAAACCTAAATGGGTGATCGAGAAAACTGTTTGCGATGTGATAAGTAGCAATGTGTATTTGTTTGTACAACCCTATCCAAAAAAGGTCACTCTCCCCAATATTTTGTGAAGATTCAATTACGAGGAATCTTTCCTGAGCAGCACTGTCAAGAGATGAAAACGGTATACTTGACTGTGCCAAAAGTATCTGAATTTCTGCTTCACACATGTTTTCCAAATGTTCCATAGTTTCTGTTAGTCTGATCCCAAGGGGAGATCTCCAAAACCTTAGTTCTTTTTCCAGAAATTCTTGATTTTTGTCCTCATTCATAGAAGCAATGATTTTCTTCCTCGCTTTGGTTGGATCTAAATGAACCGTGAACTGCTCAGAAATGGCGTGAAAGGTATTTGAGTCAAGTAGTCCTTCAAAATTTGTTAAAATATTCATGGCTGTTTCATAAGGACTGCTATATGCAGCAACTATTAATGGGGACTCAACCATTACTGACATTTTCGATGAATACCTGCCAGTGCATGATAGCATCAGTGAAAAACATATTATTGATGTAAGGGAAAAAATGCGGTGTAAAGGTTTGAAAAGTGGTGAATGGTCAGATACAAAACACATTTTTTCTCCCGGTGAAAGGGTTGCAGAGTTTTCTGTTAAGGTATATGTAAATGTATGAAGGGAACAGGGCTGTTTAGACCGAATATTACAATATATACTTTGTTAAAACTAATGTGAGTAGTTTTGAAATAATTTTAATTTGCAACAGGTCTGGTAAATCTCTAATTCTTAACCCTTATGCATGTGATATATTGCTGGATATCATAACCATCACTAATGATTTTGGGAGTGTGTATGGTACTGATTTTAAGTACTGTATTTTTCATAGATAACTTGCTTGGCTTTTTCGATCAAAGCATGGAGCAAAATACCATTAACACAACAAGGGATACGGTTATCATTTTCCTGGTATTTATAATGACTAAAGCAATTAATACGGTTGTCATCAATGGGGTGCTTAGAAGTGGTGCTGATACTAAGTTCATACTCAAACTGGATGCGGGTTGCCAGTGGTTTGTGGGTATACCTTTAGGACTGCTTGGAGCTTTTGTATGGCAACTGCCCTTAAAATGGGTCTTTGCCTTGATTGGATGTGAAGAACTGGTGAAAATCATAATATGTGTCGCACGCATGCATTCCCGTGCATGGATGAGAAATCTCATAGATTCGCCAGATGTTGAAATCGATCCGGTTTAAGTAGACATATTTACACTGACCACCCTAAAAGGAATTACAGATTTCACTTAGGGTGCAATCTTCCGGGTATATAGTTTTTTCTCTACATTCGATTTACTGTTATTTTTTCTCACCATCGACAATCATATATATTAATTCAAAATGTTGACTTAAAGAACTCTAAAACCGCAGTACTAAATTCAAAGGATTTGATATGAGTGTTTTGATTATGAAGAAATTGTACACTTTTGTTATGGTTGTAGTCATGGTTGGTTTTGTTAATGTTTCAGGGAATGAAATTTCAACTGAAAAGCAAGAGGATATAAGACGCCTCATAAATATGGTAGGGTCTGGAGATATTGGATTACAGGTTATGGACCAATTGGTTGAAACATTTAAGCACAGTATGCCTCAGGTACCAGTGAGTTTTTGGGAGGGATTTATGGAAGAAATTGACACTGATATGCTAATTGAACTGACAGTGCCGATTTATGACAAATTTCTGTCTCACTCAGATATAAAGGATCTCATAGAGTTTTATGAAACCCCGGCAGGACGGCGTTTTATCGCAGCCCTTCCAGATATCACAAAGGAGTCAATGGAGGTAGGTCAGAAGTGGGGGGAAAAAATCGGTATGAAGATTTTTTTAAGGCTTCAGGAAGAAGAGTTCTAAAGTAATCTTAGTATTAGCTCTCAGGTGGCAAAATACCTTGTCAATAAACTTGTCACCTTTTGAATAGTTGTTTGCAATAGGATTTTGAATTACGGCCAGAAAAGCCCACATCGTGTGGGCATAAAACATAAAGTTAAGAGATAGAATTGTGAGGAAATGATGAAAAGAAACGAAGAAAATGAACAAGTTGAAAATTTCATACAAGATGTCCTTTTCATTGATGAAGAGAAAGGAGGTATTCTTAAAAAATTGCGTGTAATCGTTCAAAAGACTTGTCCTTCAGTCACTGAAGAAATTAAGTATGGAGGATTAGTTTTTAACATAGGTAAGGATTTACTTGGTGGAATTTTTTTTCGAAAGAAGCACATCTCACTTGAATTTAGTTATGGATATCTATTTCAGGATGCAGACAAATATTTAGAGGGCAGTGGTAAATTTAGAAGGCATTTAAAATTGTATAGCTTGAACGATATTTCCGGTAAAAAAGCTGATTATTACATAAAACAGGCATTTGGTAAGGACAATTAACATAAAAACAGGAATAAGGAGAACCACTATGAAGCTGAACTATGTGATTATTTATGTAGACAATGCTGTAAAGGCAACAGAATTTTATGAAAAGGCATTTGGTCTAAAGACAAAATTCATTCATGAATCGAATATGTATGCAGAGATGATAAGCGGTGAAACAACTCTGGCATTCGCAAACAATGAAATGTTTAAGATGAATTTTGAAATGGAACCATTGAAGGGTTTAAAAAATTGTTTTGAGATTGCGTTTTCAACAAATGATGTTAAAGAAGCTTTTGAAAGGGCAATTGCGAATGGAGCAAAAGAGCTAAAGAAACCTGAACAAAAACCTTGGGGGCAGACTGTTGCCTATGTTACTGATGATTTTGGAACAATAGTAGAGATTTGTACACCGATGGGTCAATAAGAAAAGGTAGCAGGCCCGTCCATGTGCCTGAATATTATAGGCCGTGCTTAAAAATCCTACAGACAAACAACAGCAAAAAAGCCAAAATGCCTGCCGCAGGCGCAACACAGGCACTTCGGCTGTTTTGCAAGCGTTGTAATTTATTCTCCAAGATAGCGTCTTTTAATTCTGTTAAACTCACCCGATTCAATCAGGCTTAGAAGAATTCGGTTAATTTCCTGACGAAGAGGACTGTTGATTTGTAGTGCGATACCGTACTGCTGTTTTTCAAAAGTGTGTGGCAGAACTGATAATTTCCCTGAGTATTGGCGGTTAATTAGATAGGTTAGTATCGGTTCATCATATACTAATGCTTCAATTTCACCCTCCGCAAGTGCTATAAGAGCATCATTTACAGAATCGAACAATTGGGGGCGCATCCCTCTGTCAGAAAAGTAATCTGCACTGGTCGTATTGTAAACTGTACCCGTTTTAACCCTGTAAAGATCCTGTGGACCGCTTATCCCGTAATCTATAGCCGCTACCGTTAAAGTTGATGTTATTGCTGCTGTAAATGTGGATATAATTATTATTCCGGTAAACATCCAGATCAGGGCAATTATACGTCCCCCAACAGTAACCGGAGTCTTATCCCCATATCCAACAGTGGTCATTGTCACAGCAGACCACCATAAACCGGCACCAATACCCTTAAGGTGCTTTCCTCCGAACTGTTCATTATTCTGTTTTTTCTCAAACAGCCATATAAAAAAGCCTATAATGAAAAGCAGTATGGTCAAGGCCGCGAGAATCTGCAAAAATTGTAAGGACAGAAATATTCGTAAAGTCCGCCACCAGGCAGAGCCAGGTCTGGAGGGAACAGCTATTCCTAATCCGGTGTTGAAAAAGGAGTGAGAAAAATCAACAATATGTTCACGCTCACTTGTAATTGAAAATGCAGCAGCCCCGACTTGAAGCTTATCCTGCTGTATACCATTTAAAATTTCCTCCAGGGATCCTGGTACATACTGATAGCAAAGATTGAGCTCAGCCGCTATTTTCTCCCAAAGCTCAATGGTAATACCTGCCCAGTTTCCTTCATCGTCAAGCATTGCAAATGGAGGGATGTCCCGTGTGCCTACAAGAAGATCTGCTGAATATGAACTGTGGGTTAAGACAAGTAACATCAATATAGAAATTGACCAAATTATGATTTTTTTTGTTATCAAAATTGTCAGGCTTTCAACTTATAAAAAGGTTAATAAGATTACAATCTGAAAAAATAGCCATTTCCCGTTGTGATATCAACCTTACTTATAAGTAATACCGAAACTCATATTTTAATCCGTACATAGAATAAATTCTCTTCAGGTATAGAACCTATCCTCACATCGAGAGTTGTCTTATCCGGTCCCGGGCCACTCTGGCCCACCAGCTTTGAGGATTCTTTTCACAATACTTTTTGAAGGCGTCAAGTGCTTCACTTTTTTTCATGACCTTTGATGCTGTTTGGGCGTAATTGTAAAGTGCAAGAAGGTTGTCCGGATGCCTTTGGACAAGTGCGGAAATCAATTCAAAAGATTTTTCAAATTTACCCTGCTGATGGTATAGAACGCTTCCAGTCCAGAGTGCATTTGTTTCACATTTTTCAATGTCTTTTGTTTTAAGTTCAATCTCCTGAAGCAGAGTTTTATAATCTGCGGTCGGTACTGCATATTGCTGAAGCTCCGGAGGGGTATAAATCTCGTTTTTGGGTGGAGCAATTTCATGCTCAAACCAGTTTTTTATATCTTTAGGTAATATTCTGTAACCCTTGTACTCAGAGGTCATCCAACCTATATAATCTTTAATCAGTTTTGTCCGTATCTGGAAAACTGAGCGTATACCTTTGAGTTCAGGAATCTGATTATAGGATGTTAAAAGCTTTTTCTCTTCATCAACATCCAGACGGTATTCGATTATACCGCATGCAATAGAGGCCATATGGTTGCCAGATGGGGATTTCAGGGGGACAATTAAAATGTTGTTTTTCCAGTCGTAAAGCGAATTGCCGATTCCCGGTACTAAAAGAATGGAGGGCTTACCGAACATATTCACTCTGTCGTTATGAAAAATATGGGGGTCGAACTCAAGAATTCGGTTTATGCAGTCTGAAAGATTTTTGTTGTTTATAAACTTATCGCCATCTTTAAGTAAAGGCATGCTTTCTAAATGAAGACGCTTAGCTGATAACCTGGTCATATCCCGAATATATTCAATCTCCCGCCTGACTCTGTTTTCAAGTTCTATTGGAGATGTTTCCTGTGCCTTTTTCTCCAACTCTTTTAGATCCTCACTTAGCTTGGCTGTTGCATTTTCCAGATCAACAACTTTAGATAAGAGTCCCTCAAGACTTGAGCAGGCTTTCTTCAATTCCGATGAAATAGTTTTGTCGCGAATACTGTCAATAACAGAATCGGCCTTCTTTAAATCTTTCTGAAGCTGATTTTCTCTTTTGCAGTGTTCCCTTTTTTGTTCTACTGTAAAGAACATTCCTCTTGAGATCGCTTTTTTGGATCTGATACTTTCATACAAGAGCTGATCAGTATTTTCTAACGCTTCAAGCTGCTTGTTTACAAATTTTTCATTCATTTCCAGATTTTTGGCCAGCATTTCTCTGCGGCTGTTTTGAATAACTTTTATTTCTCCCTGAACTTTCCTGATCTGGATTTCTGAAAGTTTGATATCACGGGTGAGCTGTCCTTTTTTGGCTCCTTCATTAATTTTAGCTATTAAATCCTTCAGCCAGCCAGACATAGTCTGGATTGTAATCCTGCTTTGAGAAAGATCATAATCTGATATCTCTGTTCTGGTCTTTTCCACATCCAAAAGTCCCGGGCACAGGCCATAGTCGATAAGATCAGATTCCTGTTCCAGAAAATCATCCAGATCTTTTCTCTGACGTACAAGTTCCCCGGCTGAATCAGAAATATGGGACCAGTATGCAGAGCTAAGTTCTGAAATCACTTTTTGGTCCTGAGGGTCGTTTGAGAGTTGCGTAATTAGAATTTTGTGCTTTTCTTTAAACATTTCAATCTCGATTGTTTGAAAAATGAATATCGGCTAAAGCCGGTCAACTCTACTGCGCTCGTACTGCTCTGATATGATAATGCCCACCACTTGATCCCTGGATTGACTCCACCCTTAAAAAAATGGGCGGCTCCATGCCTGAGGGGATCTTGTAAAGATCTGTTGCATCCTGTGCTACAGGTGGTAATGAAGTGCCTGCATTATCCAAAAGTGTTAACCTGCATATTACATCCTGGGTAAAGAAGAAAAACTTCAGTACTGTTGTGTCGGAAATTATAAACCAATCAACATCACTGACATTATTGATTGTACCGGTGATATTTTCAAAAAGTGTATCTGCGGTGGCTAATGTATTGTTAGGTTCCTGCTCAACAGGAAATGTAAAGAAAACGACAGAATCTCTTCCCGGCTTATAAGCCTGTTCACTTTGAGTCGGTACAGATGTGCAGAACCTGACACTGTAGCGCCTGTTACCTTTAAGCACTTCTCCCATGTTTATCCTGGCTGTATCATTGGTTTTATTTATGCTGACACTATAACTGTAGTTTGGAGGAGAAAAGTCGAGACAAATATCAAAAGAGTCAAGTATCGGTTCTGAGAAATGTAATATCAGCTCACCATATGGCGAAATCGTATCTCCTGAATTTGCAAGAAGCAGCTGAGGCTTTCCAACCTCTGGCCCTTCAGGAATAATGCAGGAAAAGATAAAAAAAATGGCCAGTTCGAAAACAAGTTTTGCTTTTTTATACATCTTTTAACCTGAAAACAGAAAATATGTATCCTGTTTTGAGTAGAATTGATCCGAAAGGTTCAGGGACACAATATGGTCTATATTTAATATTATCGGGTACTGGGACAAAGATGTCAATGCTGTTCTATAAACAAACTGAAAACTGGATTGAAAACTGATTATAGCAGCTCTAAACAGGGTAAACTGGTTATTTCCTTACACCTTCCAAAAAGAGGTGTAAAAAAGATGACAGGGTAGCAGATAAATTTTTTAAACTGCTCGATTTTGATGTTTCTGAATCAATTCTGCCCCATATATATTACTGTTCTGATAGAAGCATCTCACCCTCAGATCAAACAAACAAAAACGATTCGGGAAATAAAAATGAGTGATGTAAAAAAACGTATAGATGAGCTTCGGGGCCTGATCCGCAAATATGACGCTGCATACTATGGCAGAAATGAGTCATTGATCTCTGACAGGGAATATGATCAGCTATATGAGGAGCTGGTTAAGCTGGAGAAGCAATATCCTCAATACGATTCACCGTTTTCTCCAACACACAGAGTGGGAAGTGATCTTACAAAGGAGTTCCCCAAAGTTGATCATAGCACACCCATGATGAGCATCGATAACACCTATTCAGAAAGTGAGCTCAGGGAGTGGATCCTGCGTGCTGAGAGATCTTTACAGGATAGTGAAATACATTATGTAGGGGAGCTGAAAATCGATGGAGTCGCAATATCCCTGGTTTATGAAAATGGTAAACTGGTTCGTGGTGTTACCAGAGGAAACGGAGTAACAGGTGATGATGTAACCGCAAATGTAAGGACTATAAGATCTGTGCCGCTTGAAGTGGAATATGACGGGGATTTTGAGGTGAGAGGTGAAGTTTTTATGACATTTGAGACATTTTCCGCACTAAATTCAGCAATGGTCGAAAATGGGCAGAAACCGATGCAAAACCCAAGAAATACCGCTGCCGGTACACTTAAACTTCAGGACTCCCGTGAAGTGGCAAAGAGAAATCTTAGTTTCGCTGCCCATTTTCTCTTAAGCGATCTGCATTCAAGCAGCCACCATCAGAATTTGGAGCTGCTGAGAAGTCTTGGCTTTCCGGTGGTGATGCATTCTCCGGTGCTTGTAAGCTCTGATGATGTTGTTGAGTATTGTAACAGGTGGGAAAAAGAGCGTCATAATATCTCATTCCCGGTGGATGGAGTGGTTGTGAAGGTGGATTCATTTGACCAACAGAGAGCGCTGGGTTCAACATCCAAGGCCCCAAGATGGGTTATTGCATACAAATATCAACCTGAACAGGCCGTAACTGAAATTGAAAATATAGAGGCCAATGTGGGACGCACAGGGGTTGTCACACCGGTTGCCCGTCTGAAGCCTGTTTTTCTGGCAGGGACAACGATTCGCAACGCAACCCTCCACAACTACGAAGAGATTAAGCGTCTGGATGTTCGTATACATGATTATGTTGAAATCCAAAAAGGTGGAGAAATCATACCTAAAGTTCTGAAAGTGATTAAGGAAAAACGAGACAGAGATATAGTGCCTTATCAGGTCCCCTCACAATGTCCCTCATGCGGCTCTGTCCTTGATAGACTCGAAGGTGAAGTCGCTTTGCGCTGTTTCAACACTTCCTGCCCCGCTCAGATACAGGCTTCCCTTGAGCACTTTGTCTCCCGCACCGCAATGGACATACGGGGTCTTGGACCATCTTTGCTTAAAAAACTGGTTGAAAAAAGGTTGATAGGTAATGTGGCTGATCTGTATGGGTTATCGGTGGAAAAACTTGTTAATCTGGAAAGGATGGCGGAAAAATCTGCACAGAATATTATCAGTGCAATTGAAAAATCCAGACACAATCCTCTTGACAGGTTAATTCATGGGCTTGGTATTCGTATGATAGGAGCAAAAGCTGCTAAAGATCTGGCCATGGCTGTGGAGGATATTGAAGAGCTTTATGAGATGCCACAGCAGGAAATTGAGAAAATAGAGGGCTTTGGGACTTTGATGGCACAGAGTGTCAGGGTTTTTTTTGACAGAAGAGAGAACGTGGAGTTGGTTGAAAAACTGCGTAATCATGGAGTAAACCTCACAGGCCTTAAAGGCAGTGCTAAAGCTCAGGGGGTTTTTTCAGGGAAAACAATTGTACTTACAGGAACATTAAAAGAGTATAGCAGGGAAGAAGCCAAACGGGTTATAGAGTCGAAGGGTGGAAATGTTACCTCTTCGGTGAGTAAAAAGACCGATTTTGTTCTGGTAGGAAATGAGCCGGGATCAAAATTGGAAAAAGCCAACTCTTTGGGTGTTAGGGTTATAGATGAGTCGGAATTCAAGAAAATGTCTGATGAGCAGAAGTGAATCAGGCATTTTGGAGGAAAGGGAGAACTTTTAATTATCTGTTTGGTTTTTTGATGTTTTTTTTAAGCTGTTTATACTCTTCGGCGGAGATTTCTCCCTTTGCGAACTGTTTATTAAGCACATCGAGCCTTGAACCCACCGAAGCCATACGTGATTGGGTGGCACCTTTTTTGATTATTCTGTACATAAGGTAAATGATTGCTACCACAATGGCAAACGCGAGAATAATAACCAAACCCCCAAGCCACCCAATTTGCCCCGTCTCCTGAACCTGGGCGTAAGCTACAGTGAAAAACAAAAGAATTATTCCAAAAAAGGCTGTAGAATATTTCATAGATAACTTTCTTAGGTTCCCAGACCCCCTATTGTCTCTCTTTAAAAAGAGCAAAAAGAATGCCTCTTGTAGTTAATTCACAAAAATTAGATGAACTCCTGAAATCTCCAAACTCCTGAGCGGTCAAACTCAAAAGTAACAAAACTGATCCAACCTTAGGGTGTAAGATCTATTTTATATCAAAATCCTGTCCTTTCATTTTTTCCAAGCATTTATAGTTAAATTCTCTGCTTTCAGGTATTACAATCATGAATAATAATCTTTCGATATCCGAAAAAATATCAAACAGTAAAATTTTCAAAAGAACTAAAAAAAGAGGATTGGAGTCAGCTCTAACAGCGATTGCCTTTTTCTCGACACCGCTGTTCTTTATCTCCTCTAATCTGTTTTTAAATAATACTCAGGAATTCTCGGTTTCCAAGAGTGCTGTTATGACACTCCTGGTGCCGCTTACAGTTTTGCTGACTTCGTTTTTGATAGCAGTTTTGATGATAATCCCTGGCAAAATATACAGGGGCTTGGCGGTTTTCTGTGTCGCTTTGGCTTTTCTGTTTTGGTTGCAGGGAAATATACTCGTGTGGAATTACGGCGTTCTTGATGGAAGACAGATTGATTGGGGTGGGAAATGGTTCTTGGGACTCATTGATCTCTCTGTTTGGTTTGCAGTGCTCTCTGTTGCCTTCATTTTCAGAAAACAACTGGGAAAAAGGCTCCTGTTTATTTCTGTTGTTGTTATTTTGATCCAGTCAGTTGCATTATACACTGAATCAGGAAAACAAAGCGGGGAAATATCCGCTCATTCATACAGCTTGTCTGATTCTAAGAAATTTCTCTTTTCCGAACAGAAAAACATTATTCTTCTTATACTTGACGCCTTTCAGGCTGATGTAATGCAGGAGATTCTCTGCTACAGGCCTGAATACAAAGAAGTGTTTGAAGATTTTATCTTTTATAGAAATGCTGCATCTGCATATTCCAAAACGTACGCTACCATTCCGCTTTTCCTTACAGGGGAGTGGTATGAAAATCAGACACCCATACAAAGTTTTTTAAGGGAAAGTTTTTCAAACTCCTCCATAACAAGTGAGATGATGAACGATGGATGGAGAGTGGACCTGTTTCCGTGGATACCGAGAACTATTTACTTCTCTGAAGCTGTCGCTTCCAATATCGTACCACAGATATCCTTTTCCGAAAAGATAGAACAGGCGGGGCGGCTTTTAGATCTCTCTCTCTTCAGAACCGTACCCCAGATTTTCAAACCTTTCTTTCTCAATAATTATCAGTGGCGAATTACACCGGTAGTTCGAAATGGAATAACTGCTTTTCAAAACAGAGAAGAGTCTGCAAGGCGAAATCCACATCCTCATCCTGCGATTGATTTTGTTCAAAGACTTTCTGATCAGGCAAGTGCAGATCTTTCTGAACCATCTTTCAAAATGTATCATCTTGGTGTTCCGCATGAGCCTTTTTTGCTTAACGAAGAGCTTGAAATGGAGCGGCTTTCATCATGCAGGGAAGGGTTTGTCCGTCACTCAATTGCTTCTCTTGAGGTTGCAAGACGGGTAATCGAAAAACTGAAAAATCTTGAAATTTACGATCAGTCAATGATACTTGTCGTTTCGGATCATGGCGGGGGAGAGTATCGTTCAGGTATCAATTATTCAAATGTAATATCCCAATTGGGTGAGCCTTTACGGGTTTCCGGGCAGATACCAGACAAGCATCTGGAGTCTGCATTGCCCCTGATAATGATCAAACCCTTTAACTCACGTGGGCCCTTTGAAATATCAGATGCACCGGTTTCGCTGGAAGATATCGCGCATACAATTTTGAAAAGTGCAGGGCTGCAATCTGATGTCAGAGGAAGAAACATATTCGATATAGACGTTTCGGAAGACCGCGTGAGACGCTATATGTTTTATGAATTCAGGGGTTGGGACAGAAATTACCTTCCGGCAATGACAGAGTATACATTGTCCGGACATAGCTGGTTACCTCAGAACTGGAAAGCTACGGGAAGGGTGTTCGATCCTGCAGAGGCGGAACCGGCTAGGGTGATCGATATACCTTTAGAGCGCTATAAATTTGGGCAGGTATTAAACTTCAAAGGTGCCGCACCGTCAAGACCCTACTTGTCGGAGGGGTGGTGTGAACCGGAAATGTATGGTACCTGGTCGAGAGCTGAGTATGCAAATATAGATCTTCCACTACACCACTCTCCGGAAAGATGTGTGAGTGCGTCATTTCATTTTAATGCTTTTACTGCCGGGGATTTGTTTAAATCTCAGACCGTGGAATTATATCTGTTTGGAGAAAAACTGACAGAATGGCAAGTGTGTTCAAGGCCAGCTTGGTACAGGGTTACTATTCCTGAGTCGATCATCAAAGGCAGAGATACACTGGAATTTACTTTTGTTTTTCCGGATGCAGCTTCACCTGCAGATCACAGAATTGGAATGGACACAAGAAATCTTGGCGTATCTCTTTCAAAAATGGTTTTGAAGTGACCTGTCGGGTTGAATTGGAAACACCTGCAAAAAATGTTTTGTCAACAATTGCTGAGGGCTTTTAGAACTTCAGGTTAATACTCCTGAGGTCTGAAAGAACTTTTTTAAGTTCTTCCTTAATTATCTCTGCTTTTTGTATTACCTGGTTGTTATTCTGTTGTTCAGAAATTTTTCCGGTTGGTTTTGACGGAATTTCGGTGTGGTGTGTATCTGAGAGCTTCTTTTTGGCTCCGGGGATGGTGAATTTTTCTTTGTAGAGAAGGTCCTTTATATACTTTATCAGTTCGATATCTTTTTCTCTGTAAGCTCTGTTGCCGGCTCTGTTTTTTTTGGGTCTTAGCTGAGGGAATTCACTTTCCCAGTATCTCAGAACATGAGCCTCCAGGCCGGTGATCTTGCATACTTCGCTTATGGAGTAGTAGATTTTCCTAAGGGGCAGTAATTCCTGCTGTGTGCAATCATTTTCATGACTCATAACTATTCCTTTGTAGTTATCCCCACCACTCCGACTTGGACTCTCTCATCATAAGATCCCTTACCGCTTCCTTTGCAGGTTTGTTTTCAAAAAGGACCTTGTAAACCTCTGTGGTAATTGGCATTTCTATGTTCATCTTTATTGACAGTTCATAGACAGATCTTGTAGTCTCAACTCCTTCTGCTACCATGGTCATGTGTTCAAGAGCCTGCTGGAGATTATAGCCTTTTGCAATAAGTTCACCCATTTGCCGGTTTCTGCTGTGTTGGCTGATGCAGGTGGTAATGAGGTCACCGATGCCGGCAAGACCGCTGAACGTTGAATCTTTTGCTCCCATCGATCTCCCTAAACGCATCATTTCTGCGATGCCTCTGGTCATCAGTGCACCTTTGGTGTTGTCACCAAACCCCATTCCGTCACTGCTGCCCGCAGCAATTGCAATCACATTTTTTACACTGGCGGCAAGCTCGACCCCGCGCATGTCATCATTTGTGTAGATGCGAAAAGTTGGAGTGGAGAACTGTTCCTGCACCAAAAGGGCAAGATCATTGTTTTCTGATGCCGCAACTACAGTGGTGGGGATATCGCGTGAGACTTCCTCTGCATGGCTTGGCCCTGAAAGAACTGCAATTCTTTGTGCATCCAGATTTGGAATCACATCCATCACCACATCGGTCATTAACTGGAGTGTTCTGTTTTCAATTCCTTTGGAAGCTATTATCCAGCCCTTTATTTTGTCCAGTGATTCGGGTTGAACCACCTTAACGATACTTTCCAGTGTTGAACGCATTGTCTGGGAGGGAACTACACAAAGCACAAGTTCTGCCATGTTTACGGCGGTATCTATAGTATTGACAACTTCTATCTCCTGAGGGATTTTCACTCCGGGAAGTTTGGATGGAAGCTCTCTTCGGGTTTGAAGGAATTCTGCAGCATCGCTGTCATATTCCCACATGCAGATTCTGTGACCTCTTTTGTGAAGCAGTACGGACAAAGCAATGGCCCAGCTGCCTGCTCCAAGTATCCCTATATTCACAATGTCCTCCTACGGTTAGATTTACTGCTGTAAATTTTCTGTTTGTTTTGATCTTGATACCGGTTTGAATTCCAGCACAACCGGGCATCCTCTGAAATCGTATGTTTCATGTATCTTGTTTGCTAAATATCTGACATAAGAATCGGCAATCTGCTGGGGGAAAGTCACGAAAAATCTAAACAGTGGAAAGGTCGCCTGGGCCTGCTTCGCACCCAGAAATCTTACCACCTTTCCAGGGGTGACAGGGTGTGGATGCACTCTTGTCCAATCAAAAACCAGATTTTCAAATTCCGACCCTGGCACACGATTACTCATTCGTTCCCTGATTTTTAAAACTTCTTCCAGTACAGAGTTAACTCTTTTCCCACTCAGCGCCGAAACAGAAATCATAGGGATATATTTAAGCTCCTTGTACATCGAGCGCGATTCCTGGACAAGGGTATCGAAAGTACGGTGATCTTTTTCCATTATGTCCCATTTATTCCACACCAGAAGAACACCTTTTCGTTTCTCATAAATTCGCTTCAGAATCCGAAGATCCTGAATCCCTATACCCTGGGTTACATCTATGACCAGTAGACAGATGTCACATCGCTCTATACTGTCAAGCGCACGGAGGTTCGAATAATATTCGACATCTTTTTTCACATGGGACTTTTTACGTAAACCGGCGGTGTCAATGATTACAAGCGGGGTATCTTTATAGATCATCTCCGAGTCGACAGCGTCTCTTGTGGTGCCTGCAACGGAATCCACGATCATGCGGTTTTCATTGAGCAGTTTGTTTACCAGTGAAGATTTGCCGGCATTTGGACGACCGGTAATAGCAACTTTCAGAATACTCTCAGTTGATTTGGATGTTTCTTTTGTTCCCGTGGTTTGAGCAAGTTTGACTGCATTGTCAAGCAGGTCTGCAACTCCCTGTCCGTGAATGGCGGAAACTGCCAAGGGGTCGCCAAGGCCAAGGGATCTGTATGTGTTAATCTCATATTGAACTTTGGAAGACTCCGCTTTGTTTACTGCTACCATCGTTTTCTCAGGGCAGTTCCGTCTTAACTGCTTTGCGATAAGCAGATCAAGATCTGTCACTCCGGTACCTGCTTCAACTACAAATATCACTACAGCAGATTCCTTTATCGCTATCTCTACCTGTGAATGTATGGCTTCAGGGATGGCGCTGTGATCATTGGGAACCATTCCCCCTGTATCAGCGAGAATAAAATTCTGGCCGTTCCACACTGCTTCAATGTAGTTGCGGTCTCTGGTAACTCCGGGTAAATCATCAACCACGGCGATCCGTTTGCCGACTATTCTGTTAAAAAGGCTGGATTTACCCACATTGGGTCTTCCGATTATGGATATTACTGGTGCTTCGGGCAAATATGACCTCCTGTGTGTCACATTGTAAGTTACCTTATTTTTAAGGTACTGTCAATAATTAGGTTACGATATATAATTAATAGAATTGTTTATCACGGTTTATTTAATGAATATGTGTCATTTTTATTCCTGTTTTCCTGAAAACAGGAAAATAGGTTATGAATTAGTGACACGATCCCCTTTTTTTCCTGTTCCGGGCTGTGGCACAGATTTTGATACTACTGCTCAGGCATGAAAATAGGAATACCTAAAGCACTCGGCTATTATTACTATTCGCCATTCTGGAAAAGATTCCTTTCGGAGCTTGACTGCACTGTCATTGAGAGTGAGTCGAGTACAAGAAAGATCCTTCAGGATGGGTGCGCAATTTCTCCAAGCGAAGCATGTCTTCCTCTTAAAAGTTTCATGGGGCATGTGATAAACCTCATCGATAAGGTGGATGCACTGTTTATACCAAGAATGGTGTGTCTTCAGAAAAAACCCCAGGTGCGCCTGGGGTGCCCAAAATATATCGCCTTGCCTGACATGGTAAAAGCATTTCTTCCGGCGGTGAAAACTGTTTCACCTAATCTTGACTACAGAAAGTGCTCTCAACAGGATTCTTTCGTTCAGTCTGCACAGGAAATGGGCTTTTCGCGAAAGAACGGTCTGAAAGCATACAAAGCTGCGCTCGAACAATCATCATCTCAAATGAATCTCACCCAATTCCCTTCAATCGAAAATGAGGAACAGTTAACAATTGCGGTGCTTGGGCATGCATACCTGGTACACGATTCTTTTCTTAGTCTCAACATTTTAAACCGGCTCAAATCTTTGGGTTGCAGGGTTTTGGACTTCTCAGCCCATGGAAGCAGTGGGAGTCTGAAAACTCAAAGAAAACCTGTGTCGTGGTACTTTGAGGAGGATATTCTTCTTTCGGCGGAAAAACTACTCGCAAGTTCACACATCGATGGTATTGTGTACCTTTTGAGTTTTGGATGCGGAGCCGGATCAATCACCTCTGAGATAATGAGGCTGGAGTTAAGCAGTCCCGATACTGTACCTGTGATGCGGGTGATAGTTGATGAACACACAGGGGAAGCTGGGTTTAATACCCGTTTGGAATCTTATGTTGATATGCTGCGTATGGGAAAAGAGGTTAAATGAAAGTTGGTTTTGAACACATGGGTCTTATTCACATCCCGTTGACTGCGCTTTTGGAGGAGGTGGGGCTTGAGGTGGTTCTTGGGCCTGTGTCAAATAGAAAAACATTGGAAATAGGTGCCAGGCATTCTCCGGAAATGGTGTGCCTGCCCTTTAAAGTCACATTGGGAAACATGATCCAATCTCTGGAAAACGGGGCCGACACACTCCTTTTCGTAGGTTCCGGGGATTGGTCCTGCAGATTTGGATACTACGGAAGAGTGCAGTGCTCGATTTTACGAAACCTCGGTTATGATTTCAGGTCAATTTTTATAAGCAGAGAGGAGCCGGGGATTATACTCAAAGAAATTGTGGATGCAAACGGAAAAAGTATTCTGAGGGCCGTAGGCAGTGCAATAAGAGGGTTCAAAGCCGCCTGGCTTAAATCCAAACAAATCGAGAAAATAGAATCCCGTTCCAGAAAAATCCGTGCAGTGGAAAAAAGGGATGGCACTACCGATAAGATCGCGCGGGAGCTTCTTAACAGAGTAAGGGATGTCAGTTCTGTGAGGGAACTCAAAAAACTGAATCACACTATCGACAGGGAGTTTAACGCCATAGAGTGTGACAAAGAGCGCACGCCGGTAAGGGTGCTTATAGTAGGGGAGTCGTATTGTGTTATAGAACCATTGGTGAATTTTAATCTGATTGAATACCTTGGACATTCCGGAGTGGTGGCTGAGCCGTTTTTAACCTCTCACAGATGGCTTTTTCGCCACGCTTTGAGGATTGATGACAATAAAATGCTCAAAACACGCAAAGCGGTGAAAAAGGCTTCAAAAATATGGTCCTACGGTACCGGTGGCGAAGATCAGGTGAGTATAGGGTTTACTCTGGAGGCCAAAAGGCTTGGCTTTGATGGAGTAATTCATCTGATGCCATTTGGGTGTATGCCGGAAACTGCAGCTCTCGCCGTGTTCGAGTCCATATCAAAAACCAGAGAAATACCCATTTTGAATATCTCGCTTGATGAGCACAGTGGTTTAACGGGGGTTTGTACCCGTATCGAGGCGTTCATCGATATGCTGGAAAGACAACAATCAAAGCCTAAAACCAATGCAGGAGGAAAGAAAAGTGCGCTTTTACGCAGGTGTTGATGTCGGCTCGATTTCTGCCAAGGGAGTCATAATCGATGAAGATAAAAATGTTATCGCCAGCTGTTACAAGAGAACCCAGGGGCGTCCGGTTGAGTCTATAAAAGAGGTTCTGGCAGAAATCAGCAGTAAGCTTCCTGCCAATGCTGTTGTTGCCGGGTGTGGAACAACGGGCTCTGCCCGTATGCTTGCAGGTGCAATGCTTGGAGCTGATGTGGTCAAAAACGAGATTGTGGCACACGCTGTTGCCGCAGCTCAGTTCCATCCTGATGCCAAAACCATCATCGAAATCGGAGGGCAGGACTCTAAACTGATCATACTTCAAAACCGTATTCCCGTCGATTTTGCCATGAACACCGTATGTGCTGCTGGAACAGGTTCTTTTCTTGACCATCAGGCGGTGCGGTTGGGTGTAGCGATTGAAAAATTTGGTGATCTTGCTCTGAAGGCGAAAAACAGGGTGCACATAGCCTCACGCTGCACCGTTTTTGCTGAGAGCGATATGATTCATAAAACTCAGCTTGGAGTCGAGCGAAATGATATTATCGGGGGGCTATGCAATGCGGTTGTAAGAAATTACCTTAACACAGTAGGCAAAGGGAAAGATTTCAATCCTCAGGTTCTTTTTCAGGGTGGGGTCGCTGCAAATATAGGTGTCAGGAAAGCTTTTGAAGCTGCGCTTGGTACAGAGCTGGTTGTTCCTGAGCACTTTCTGGTGATGGGTGCCGCTGGAGCCGCAATTTTAGCCACCAAGGCCCAAAAAAGCAATTCCTCTTTTATTGGTTTCGACAAGTGTATTGATATGAAATTTGAATCGAAAGGTTTTGAGTGCAGTGATTGTGCAAACCAGTGCGAAATTGTTCAGGCCTGCAGGGAGAACGTAACAGTTGCAATGTACGGGAGCCGGTGCGGGAAATATTAGTTTTTTCTTCCAAAACGCAGGACTTGCGCCTCTCTTTTCGGTGTCAGAGGTGGCAAAAACTATTGTGTTGTCGTATCATAAAGGAACTGCACATTCCTTAAAAAACACATCAAGAAGTCACGGTTTTTGCAATTAGCAGTATCAGGATAATTTATTTTTTCGGAACCCGATTTTTAGGCGCCTTCTGTTTTTCTCTCCCCTCTTCTAATATTTTCACAAAAATAGCAGCTTAAAGAAAGAATATTTGCACCTCAGGATCGAAATATGAACTCATAGAACAAAATGCGTTTGCATAACAGATATAGAAATATGTATCTTCCTTTATCGCTCAAAATGGCAGAGCAACCGCATAGTTGAATACTGTCCAGGGGATCTCATATGGACGATCAAAAAGAAAACAGAATATTGCTGGTCGATGATGAGCCTGGGATACGCAAAATTTTACGCTTGTTCCTGGAACTTGAAGGGTTTGAGGTTTTCGAGGCCGTTACCGCTAATCAGGCACTTTCTATAATTAAAAGCGAGAAGCCGGATCTGGTTATCCTTGATGTTATTCTTTGTGGGCAGACTGGATTTGATGCCTGCGAGACAATAAAACGAGACCCCGAAACAAAAGATACCATAGTGTTTCTTTTTACTGCTCTGAATCAGGACCACGATCATCGTGAGGGGCAACGTGTAGGGTGCGATATGTACCTCACAAAACCGCAGAACCCAAAGGACATTGTTGATAAGGTTAAAGAGCATCTGAAGATTAAGAGGGAAAAACTTAAATCTGATTATGTTTGACAATTAAATGTTTGCAATGATATCCCATCAAGGTATATCAGAAAGGTATTTACAACATCATGAAAAAAAACAAGCTGTTACGCATTGGTATTCTGGTTGCCGTAGTAGTGAGTTCTATCGTTTTCCTCATACCTACCTTCCAATACTATTCCAAAACACCTGAAATGCAGCAAGCCTTCAGACAGGAGAATCCACAGTTATTCCAAAGAATCCTTAATCTTGGCCTGGATCTTCAGGGGGGAATGCGTTTAGTACTGGAAGTGGAGAAACAGGGTGATGAGGACAGGGATGTACTTGACCGGGCTTATGCTATTATTGAGAATCGTGTAAACGAACTGGGTCTTGCAGAACCTACTATTCAGAAGCAGGGAAGTGACAGGATCATTGTTGAGCTCCCCGGTTTAACTGATGTCGATGCCGCCAAGGCGATTATCGGTACTACTGCTCAGCTGGAGTTTAAAATGCTCAGGGATGCAGCACAACTCCAGAGGGCTATCGGTGTTATTGATAATGCAGTTGCAGGCATAGAAGAGAGCGAAGCCGCTGAAGCTGAAGAGGATACCTCAGCAGAACAAAGACAACAGCAGGAACTTGCAGATGAGCTGTTTGGTACTGCTGAGGACAGTGATGAAGAGGCTGAAGAGCCAAGAGAGTCCTTCAGAGATCTTCTGGTTGCAATGGGGGAGCAGGTTGCGGTTCGTTTGGATCATGTCGGTCGTGTGAATGAGATCCTTTCCCGCCCTGAGGTACGTAATGCTCTGGATCGCGCGGGGCTTTCAGACAATTCTTTCCTCTGGGGTCATAGTGTGATCAACGATGGAAACAGAGAATTTCGTAATCTTTACTATGTCAGAAGCTATCCGGAAATGAGAGGTGATGTCATAAGAGATGCACGGGCTTCACTCAATCATCAGGGTATGAGAGCCGGGGCTGCAATTGTGAATCTTGAGATGAACGCTCAGGGTGCACGCACGTTCTCATCTGTTACTGAAAAAAACACCAATAAAATCATGGCTATAGTGCTTGATAATACTGTGTACTCTGCACCGCGGATAAACGAAAGAATAAGCGGAGGAAGAGCACAGATTACAGGAAACTTCACTCTTGAAGAAGCCAATCAGCTTGCTATCATTCTCAGGGCTGGTGCACTTCCCTCACCTGTGGAATTTATCGAAGAGCGGGTCGTTGGACCATCACTTGGGCAGGACTCCATCGAAAAAGGTGTGATGGCAGGTGTTGTTGGAGCCGCTCTTGTTGTACTCTTTATTCTTGGGTACTATAAACTCAGTGGTGTTATTGCTATCATTGCGCTTGCAATAAATATGTTGATTGTGCTTGCTGTAATGGCTGGATTTGGAGCAACCCTTACTCTTCCTGGTATTGCCGGGCTGATACTTCTTATCGGTATGGCGGTTGATGCCAACGTGATTATTTTCGAGCGAATCAGGGAAGAAATCGCACTTGGCAAAACAGTAAGAAGTGCAATTGACTCCGGTTACTCCAGTGCTTTTGTAACCGTTATGGATGCAAATCTGACAACCCTTATTACTGCGTTGATTCTTTTCTGGCAAGGATCCGGTCCTATTCGAGGATTTGCCATAACTTTAATTTTCGGTATTATCGCATCCCTGTTTACAGCACTGTTTGTCTCCAGGGTAATGATGGATCTGTTCTTTCAGAAAAAATCAAAAATCAGTATATAACTTTTAATGAGGAAAGCAGAAGATGCAATTTTTAAAGAAATCCAATTTTAATATCTTAGGCCACGCGAAAATAGCAATCACTATTTCTCTGGCTATCATTGCCGTAACACTGGTCTCCTTTTTCTATCCCGGATTTAATCTCTCTATCGATTTTGCCGGGGGAACACTGGTACAAATGAAATTTGAGGAACCTGTACAACAGGATATCGCTACTATCAGAGAGCTGGTTAATGACCTGGGGTTTGGCCAGGCTGAAATCAGAACCATCGGATTTGAGCAGGATAACGAGATTCAGATTACTGTTAAAGCTCAGATGGAAGGTTCTGGTATTTCTGATGAGATTAGAAATACTCTGACTGAAAACTATTCCCAAAACCCTTTTGAGGTTCGCAGGGAAGAATCTGTAGGTATGAGAATCGGGGGCGAATTCAGAAGAAATACTATCATTGCAGTATTGGTAGCTCTTCTGGCCATCCTGATATACGTGGGCTTTAGATTCAGTCTGCCTTTCGGTGTCGCCTCTGTTGTGCCACTGTTTCATGATGTGCTGATAACATTGGGGATTTTCACAATTTTTGGAATGGAATTATCCCTCTCGTTTTTTGCCGCCCTGCTTACCGTGGTGGGATATTCGCTCAATGACACTATCGTTATACTGGACCGTGTCAGAGAGAATATTAAAAAATCAGGACGTGGCAAAGACTTTAAAGAATTGATCAATTCAAGTATCAATCAGACTCTGTCACGAACCATCATAACTTCTATCACTACACTCTTTGTTGTAACGTCACTTTACATTCTCGGAAGTGAGATTATTAGGGACTTCGCGCTTGTGCTGCTTATAGGAGTGATTGTAGGTACATACTCAACACTCTTCGTAGCGAGTCCGGTGCTGGTGTGGTGGAACAAAAAATGGCCGATTTTGAAGAAGTAAACTGATAGTTATTCAGTTATCTTGAAAAGGGGTGGAGTGCAATAAGCATATCCACCCCTTTTTAATTGAAGTATTCCAATGAGATCCCTTTGGACCATCCCAGATAGGTGTGGTTTACTATGCCTGCTGTTGCACTGAAGGGGCGGGGCTCGTAAATAACTGCGATGCTGAGAAGTGTTGGGTTGCCCGCTGCTGCGAAGGATATCCCGATCTCAGGCGTAAAACGATACTCCTCACCGATAATAAGCCGTAGCGGTTTATCATACCCCGGCCTCACTTCAAAAATTATCCCCTGGGACCCAAATCGGTTCGGAACAGAATGCAACCCGGATTGTATTCGGAAATCGTTTCGCCTGTAGCGATTACTGGAATAGATAATCTGTGGGGGGATGCTTAGAGAAAAAAATACATGATTGAACATCGCCTGAAGGGTTCCGCCAATACTGCTGAGGATTCGGAAGTCCCCAATCGAAGGCACACCATATCTCAACGCTCTAAACTCCACACTCCCACTTATCCTTCCCTGCAAATACCCCGTCGAGAGAAATATGTCCTGTTCCTGATAATACCCACTGGCATCAAAAAAGCTCAGCGCAGCTTTGCAGGTGAATTTGTTACCGGAAAAAAAACCACCCAGAATGGTTCTGTAGGGGGTGCTCGCCATGTTTGTTGCCTTGTCAAAATATGTTGCAGTTGCAAAGCTTAAACCTGCCCTGAGTGTATCTCTGTAATATGCTGCAGGACTCCACCCCTGTCTTCCTCCGGGACCATCGGACTGGTTTATCGAGCCAAGGTTCCCCATAGAATATCCTATGGGGAAAGGTTCGTGAATCTGTGCCGTGATTGGAAGCAAGAATATTGAAAGGACAAAAACTATAAAAATCGCTATGAGGTGGGTTGCTTTCATCGCCAAAGCACTCCCATTTTTCGGACATAGGTTTTACGCCCATCTTTACAGGTGAATTCTGCAACAACAAAAAAAGGTCCTGAATTGACTAAATTACCCCTGCGGCAACGTCCATCCCACAAAATTGTACCATCACTTGCGGGGAGTGAAACCAGCTCTTTGCCATCAAAACTATAGAGTATAATATTCAAACTTACCTTTTGTCCGTAACTGGGGATGATAGCAAGGAAATCATCCACACCATCTCCGTTAGGCTTGAATGGTATTGGACCAATGCTGATAGAGCTATTCTGTGTGAAACTGTTTACTGATCTGTTTGGTAGTCCCGGGGATGGGGGATGAGCAAGGGTCCAGGAGTCAGATTCTGTACCGCTGCACTCTATACATATTCTCTCTACAGACTGAATGCTCCATCCGGTAAACCATGATGAACTGTACATAACGTAATCGGATAATTCTCCTCTGTTATTCAAAATCGATACTGTGTCATTGTGATTATTAAGGGATAGCCATCTTGGAGGTTGCTCAATGGTTTTCAGAAGGGGGTATTTTCTTTTCAGAAGAGTCTGGGAGCGGGTAAATACAAGAAATTTACCGGGGTCAATTATCAGGATTGAGTCTGAGAATGAGGCCGTGTCCATCCCGGTGGAAAATGACCAATCTTTTAGATTAATCTGATTTGTAGAGATGTTCTTGATTTCGAACCATTCCGGTTGATCGATTCTTCCTCTGGGAAAGATTTCTGTGATTATAATATCACCTGCAGAGGTTTCAAAAATGGCACAGAATATCATTATGAGAAAAAAGAACATCTGTTTACCCTTTAAATTGATTGCAGAATGTAAATCTTAAAAAGTGATGCTCTAAAATGCAACAATTATGCCATACGCTGACAATTGGGTGTGTGGGAGGTGCTTGTTATGTTTTGTTTCTGGAAATGCGAGAGGGAAAGCTCTAAATTGTGCTGCTACAGTCCTCGAAGCCATTCTGGTTTCAGAGCTGTTCTGCGTTGTAGTGCGGCATCTATTTGTTTCAATGCATCCTCTTTACCATTGGGTAAACGGATATTGAGTGGAAGGTAATTTGAGGCGTGGTTTGCGAAAAACAACCCCTTGGAGAGATTCGTGTACTGAAGCATTTCTCTGAGCTCTTCCAATAATTCAAAGGGAGTAGGTAAAGAAAATTCGCCACACACAAATTGTTCATGAAGCACTGTGCCTTGGTGGGGTATAATAGTCAGGGCTCCAGTATAATTGGGGTCTATGTCTGAAAGCGCTTCTCCTGTGAAACGGGCATGTTCTTTTGACCGGGATACGCCCCCTGCTCCAAGCAGAACTGTTAGGAATATTTTTATCCCAGCTTCCTTAACCCTTTTGGCTTGTTTCACGATCTCAGATGATTTTCCCCACTTTTTTAATCTCTCCAGAGTCCGGTCATCTCCTGACTCGAGCCCCATATGAATAACTTTTAACCCTGCATTGCGAAGTTCTCTAAGTTCTTCATCACTTTTTGTGCTTATGCTCTTTGCATTCGCATAACTTCCGATACGTTTTACTGCGGGAAGCATGGTATGAATCATATCAAAAATTTCTGTAAGGCGGGTTTGGGGCAGGATAAGAGCATCGCCATCACAAAGGAAAAGTCTGCTGCGTTTATCATTAAAGGAGGACAAACTGGCTAAATCAGATTTTATTTGCTCGTTGCTCCTGATGGTGAAAGGGATTTCCTTGTATGCCGGGCAAAATGTGCACTTATTATAGGAACAGCCCTTAGTGACTCTCAGTAGTATGCTGTCTGCTTCGCTTGGTGGCCGGATAGGTGGGTGATCTGAATTCATGGGTCTTAGGATAGGGGTTTTAAGATTTTAAAAAAAAAGCTTTGCCTGTGTCCAATTTCTTGAGCTCTTCATGAAAGAATGGTTGTTCCCTCAAACAGCAGTTTCTCCACCCATGTTGTTGTGGCGGCTTGAATCCACAGCCTGAAGCAGAATTCCCAGAAGAAAGGTGTTAGTCAAGAAATTATGGTAACACACAAGCAAAGCTGTATGTATAAATATACTTTAATTTTTTGTGTTTTGTTGAGAGTATTGGAAAATTTTGCAATTATTCAGCCCTCATTGATCAAATCACTAATAAATTCGGCGTCTGCGATTCATCATCTGAAATGAATATGTACTCTGTATTAGTGTTCTGAATAGCTTTATTGTGGCATAAAGTTATTTTTTAAATTTTTTATTAGATAATGAGCAAAAAGTCTGGTTCTGTTAATCAAGAATACTTCTTTCTGAAAATCTGCTGACTCAGAGATAAAACTCTTCCCGATATTGGCAGTACTCCATATATCTTTGGTTAAATATACTAAATGGCACTTAACAAAATACATGAGTTGACAATGTTGGTTTCAATCACTAAATGTATAGCGCAAGGTGTTTGGAAAAAGTATTTTTATTGATTTTACAACTGAAAATGATATAAAGGATATGCTAATGCGACCACTCATAGTTGCCATCTGTATGCTATCGGTACTTTCAGTGGGATTGTGTGCACAGGATGTGTCAAATGTCTCACTTGCAGTCAGTGATCTTGTGCCACTGGGGGTTACAGATCATGAAGCGGCCATTATTTCTGAGCAACTCCGCATAGAACTGATGAAAACACCAATGATTCAGCTCATAGAGCGCACTCAAATGGAGGAAATTCTCAAAGAACAGGGATTTCAGCAGCTTGGGTGTACAAATAACGCATGTGCTGTAGAGGTCGGGCAGTTGCTTGGAGTCAGAAAAATTGTTGTTGGCAGTATTGGAACTGCCGGTAGTTACACGCTTGTGACAGCCAGGATAATTGATGTGTCTACCGGAAAGGTAATAGTAAGTGAATCGGTACGCGACAGGGGAGGAATAGACGGGATGCTCAACCGGGGGGTGCAGGAAATTTCCCGGCTAATAAATGTCGCACTGTTTCCTGAACTTGAAGAAGAAAACACAGATGCCCCAAAAAAGAACACTCGCCTGAGACGAGCACTTGTCTGGGGTGGCACCGGAGCTGTGGTTGTTGGTGCTGGAGTGGCCGCGCTGCTTCTCAGCGGTGAAAATGGTCATGATGATGTCTCAAACGTTCCTAATACAAGGATCGATCTGCCATGAAAAAAATACTATCAGTTCTTCCGCTTCTGTTTATGGTTGCATTGATCATGTGCGACGACCCCGGCAGGTCTGTTTCCCACTCGGGAAGATACCCTGTATTTGTTTCGGTAAATGCAACTCCCGTTGAAAATGCCACCTACAAGCTAACCATTACCGCACCGAATATGGAGCAGATTGGCCCCGATTCCTATGCCTCGGGTCAAACAATCGAAATTTATGTCCCTGAAGGACTAAACCGTCAATTTCACCTTAAAAGGTATGATGAAAACAATGTTTTGATTGATACCGGTTCATTATTCAGGGATATTGGCCCTGGATTAAACGAAATTTCTGATGAAACAGTTTTGATCAATATGGTAAGTGCTCTTGAAAAACCTGTAATCAGTCAGAATCCCAAAGAAAAAACCAAATATGTAGGTGAGTCTGTCACATTTTCGGTCACCGCAGAGGGCAAATACCTCACTTATCAATGGCAAAAAGATGGTGAAAACATTAGTGATGCCACATCCTCCACTCTTACCATTGAAAATGTGGAATTGTCTCATGGCGGAAGCTATCAATGTGTTGTAAGAAATTCCGCCGGTTCGGTCACCAGTAGTCCTGCTATGCTTTATGTTGTCCATTATAAGTTTGAGCTTGAGAAGGATAATCTTACAATACCACTCCTTTATCCTCAGGAAATTCCGTTTGTTTTTGGAAACAACTCATTCTCTCAGATACAGCCAGACCCCAAACTTGCAGCCATTATAGATACAAATCTGTTCTGGAACAGGCCTGACACCTTTATTACCATTCTGCCCCTGACACTAAAATCCCCTGATTCTGATTACGGAGATCAGATTGATTTCCCGGAAAAATTTACCATTACAGCCATCGCGCCAGACGATGGAGAATATCCGGTCGAGCCCACAATTACTTTTTTCAATCCGTTCACCATTTTACAGCCTCAGTATAGAGAATTTGGTTCTGAAATTGAGTTGAGAATCGGGACAATAAGTGATACCCTCCCTTTGGGGAAGGACCTTACTGTTGAATGGATAAAACACGGTTCGCAACCTGAGACATTACCTGTTTCAGCCCCTTTTCGGGTAATATTGTCTGATATATCTGAAGTTTCTGTCAGTGCGGTGGTATTTGATGCTAAAGGACGCTCAGCTGATCCTGTGGGGACTCTTATCGAACCAACTGTACACTATCCGACAATTAATATTGTGGATCATTCAGAAGAATACAACATTATAAGCCAGGATGGTCAATTTACACTTGATTTGGAAGCTCAAACCATGTCTTCTGTTGCGACTGTAGACTCTCTCTTCTACATTTTAACAGATGATACTACCGAGGTTTCCCTTGGACAAGATGGCAGGTATACATTTACATATTCCATGGCTGATACCGGTACAACTGTTCTGAGTATATATGTCAAAGACAGCCGCGGGTTAATTTCCAAGCCAACTACAGTGCAGCTGATCTATCATTATAAGCTGCATACAGTTCTTTTTGATTGGAGATATGAAGGTCCCAACAGCACAGTTGACACAGTTTTAGTACCCGATGCGCACAAAATTTTAGACACGCCGGCTTCTCCCGAAAGAGTGGAGTATGAGTTTGCGGGATGGTACAGAGATACAGGATATCAGACTCCATGGGTAATTTCTGAAAATGAGGTCAGAGAGGATATAACTCTTTATGCCAGGTGGGAAAGGAAAAAGTATTCTGTAACTTTCGACACAGATAGCGGCAGCGCAATTAAATCTCAGACTGTGGAACATGGAAAGTATGTAGCCAGACCGGAAACAGATCCTCAAAGAGATGGATTTCGCTTTGGTGGATGGTTTACCACAAGAAACCTGAATACAGAGTTTATGTTTGATGAGACGGCTATTACCAGAGACCGCACAGTATATGCAAAATGGATCAGGGTGCATTCTGTAACTTACGATGTTAATGATGGGAGAGGTGTCGGTCCGGTCTCTGGGGAACCGCCGGTTGATGAGAACCTGTACCAGAATAGCGAAACCGTTACGGTCCTCAGCGGAAATGCGTTGTCAAGAACGGGTTACCGCTTTGAAGGATGGAACACTCAGGCAAACGGCAGTGGCATCCCACGAAAACAGGACGAGGTTTTTACGATGGGTTCAGCTGATATTATCCTGTATGCACAATGGAAACCTGTTACCTACACTATTACCTATTACTATAATGATAACAGACAAAGAGTGAAAGAGACTACCTATACCATCGAAGATACTCTCGAAATAGAGCCAAATACTCTGACCAGATCTGATTACACTTTCAAGGGATGGTATTTCGATGAAGATTTAACCGATTCTGCAATAATAATTTCCGGGCGGGTGGGCGACTTTGATCTGCATGCGGGAGGATGGCGCTGGAATAGAACCTTTACTGATGGAGATCGCAATGTCTACGCAACTGTTCGTATCGGAGATCAGATCTGGACAGTTGAAAACCTCAGAACTACCAGCTACATCTGCGGAACAGAAATATCTCATGTTGAAGACAGTGCCCAATGGATTAACCTTGATAATGAACCAGCCTATTGTTTTTTCGACAACACAAAAAAGGAAGATCTAAAAAGGAAATATGGGGCACTGTACAACGGGTGGGTTGTTGCGGACAGTAATTCCAAATCACTGGCAAATGATGGCTGGCGGGTTGCATCGGAAGAGGACTGGAACAATCTGGCACAATACCTGGGCGGCTATAATGTTGCTGGACATGCGATGAAATCAGAATCCGGATGGTTATGGTCTCCGGGCCCTGGACAATGGTCCGGATCTAATGGCAGCAATGAGAGTGGCTGGGCAGGATTTCCGGGGGGGTATCGAATGAAATCATTTTTTATTCACAATGCCTATGCAAGGATAGGGTACATGGGGTTTTGGTGGAGCGCAATAACAGATTTTGAGGAACCCGCAGCACAATTTGTTAGGCTTGAATCGAATAACTCGCATTTAAACACCGGTTTAATGCCCATTAATGCAGGTCTCTCCATCAGGCTTATCAGGGATGTGGATGATATTCATTATTGATTTTAAATTAATGTATATTGCATAATCACTACAGTAACTTACAACCAGTAACTCTTACAGGGCCGGAAACTTGAGATTCATCCATAGGCAGGGATTTTTAGAATGATTAGACTCTCAAAAATACTGTTACTCGCAGCTTCAGCGCTGTTTTTATACTCCTGTGGGGGTAGCGGTCAATTCCTGGTTCAAAAAAGCTCCCTCTCTCAGACATCGCTTCTTAAGCAGGAGTGTGTCCAAAGAAATATTGTAGGAGAAGAGATCCGGGTCGCTGACTCCCTGTTCTCAGAGGCACAAAAACTTATGGCCAGAAAAAGACACGAAGAGGCTTTCCTCATCTCTGAAATGGCCGGGGCAAGATATCGACTCGCCCTTGCAAAGCTGTACAAAGAGGAAAGCAACAAAACCTATCATCAGGCTTGGGACAGGAAAAAATCAGCAGAAGAAAAAGTGCAGACCTATCGGCAGAAACTTGAAGAGATGAGGGCTTCGAGAGGACCATGATGAAACGTAAAGCAGCTACTATTGCATTTCTCCTGTTGTTCGGGCATTTTTTCTTTTTATCAGCACAGAACACCCGGGATAATGAGGCGGATTATTCAGAGTCAAAACCCTCTGAGGAACACCATACCACACCGGGAAGACCACTGAGCAGATTGGAGCTTCTTGATAGGTTTTCTTTCAAACTGGATTCTCTCAAACACCAAATAAGCAGCGGAGGAAATTGTCCGCCGCTGCATCTTTTCAACCGTGCCTCTTCATCCGTTGAAACTGCAAAAGAGCTGTACCGCAAAAATCCGGATGACTCAAAAGCTGCCTCTGTATTTGATATTTGCTCTGTTCTGACCCAGGCTGCGGTTCTTGAAATGGAAGCCGAACTCTATCTCTATAAAGCGGAAATAATGAATAAACAGCAGGATTTACTATATGCAGAGCTTCACAATATTCATAAGGCAAAAAATCTGCTCCATAGAAGTTATGCTGTTTTGCTTGAAGAGAAACTTGACATCAGTCACCAAACCCTTGAAAAAGAACGGGAAAAAGCGAGGGCGATGATGGAGGAAGCCCAATCACGGTTTTCTGAGCTGCAAAGTGAGTTGATTAATGTAAGTGAGGATGCCAGAGGTACAATCATCTCAATGTCTGATATCCTCTTTGATATAGGCAAGGCAACCCTCAAACCTGAATTGAAAACCAGCCTGGCAAGGATTGCAGGAATTCTGATCGTGTACAGAGATATACAGGTGTTGGTAGAAGGGCATACTGATAATGTCGGTTCAAATGATTTTAATATGAGACTCTCCAGACAAAGAGCTGACAATGTCAAAAATTTCCTTATCGGGCAGGGAGTCTGTTCCGGAAGGTTAAGCTCAGAGGGGTATGGATTTCACCGCCCGGTAGGAGATAACAGTACTGAGGACGGAAGACGGCAAAATCGCAGAGTGGATCTTGTAATTCAGGACTCAAGACTTTAGCTGCAAAACTGTGATACCTACCTGTTTTCAAAACAAACTTATGAAAAGTTATTTAGTTAAAAAAGCATCAAGGCTTCCCGGTGCTGATGAAGATTGGGAGAATGATTTCTGGAGCAATGCTAATACTGCCGAGATTGCAAGCTTTCGACCTGAAAGCAGTGATCATTATCCCCGCACTCTGGTAAAGCTTGCTTATACAGAAAAACATATTACAGGTATATTTTGCGTAAATGATCGCTATGTTCGATGTGTGCACACAAGGTATATGGATCCTGTCTATACCGATTCATGTGTAGAGTTTTTCATTAAACCAAACCGGGGTCATGGATATTTTAACTTTGAATTCAACTGTGGTGGCGCATTTCTGTCAAGTTATATCGTTGACCCTGCCAGAACTTCAGAGGGTTTCAGGGACTATAAAGTGATCCCCTGGTCCCACGGTGAGAATGTGAAAGTATTTCCTTCAATGCCCCCGCGTGTTGATCCTGAAATTGTTGGGGCTGTAACCTGGCAGATTCAATTCATTATACCCTTTTCATTTTTTGAGCACTATTCCGGTAAGCTTGAGATAGCTTCAGGTATGCAGTGGAGTGGTAATTTTTATAAATGTGGGGATGCCACCTCGCATCCTCACTGGGCTTCATGGTCACCGGTTAAGGAGCTGAACTTCCATATGCCTGAATGCTTTGGACGCATAGAGTTTGAGTAAACTGTATCAACTGGCTATCGGCCAAAATTTCCACTTAAGTGTCATTTAACGAACTGGGCAAAATAAGAATCGGTGTTTACAAAGTCAATCAGCTTTTTTAGCTTGTGTTTATCAGAGATGATAGTGTAATAGTTATCCTTTACACCTGGTGCGTACTTGATAGCTTCAATGAAATCATCTTTACTAAGTGGCTTTTTTGAGACCCTTTCAACAAACCCAGTCTCCTCAAGTACTTTTTTTATCGTTTTATGCTCGGGATTTTCCTGCAACCAGCTTATTGCATAGGTAGCGATCCCCACCTGTATGCCATGGAGTGAGGGGGTTTTTGCAACAGTGTCATAGGCGTGAGAAATGAGATGTTCGCTTCCGCTGGCAGGGCGACTTGATCCGCTTACTTCCATGGCAACACCGCTCATAACGAGGCAGCCACAGATCAGCCTTAAAAACTCCAGGTCTTTGATATTCTTGTGTTTGTAGTTTACCATGATGTCAACTGCGTTTGTGGAGATAAGTACAGCAAAATCATTTACCGGCTCCTGATTCACTCTGTAGGCCAGTTTCCAATCATACACAGCAGTGTATTTTGAAATAAGATCTCCAATGCCTGAGAAGGTATAAAATTCCGGTGATTTACGGATAGTTTCTGTATCGATCACAACTCCGAATGGGATTTTTGCCTTCTGGCTTTTCCTTTTGCCCTTAATTACAAGTGATGCTCCGGGAGATGCAAACCCATCATTTGAAATTGAGGTGGGAACGCTGATAATGGGCAGTTGAAGAATAAAAGCTGCGTACTTGCAGTGATCTATAACTTTACCCCCTCCGATTGCTACTATGGCCTGAACGTTGGTGGGCAGTGAGAATGCATTTTTTATTACATCCTCCACATCATTGGTTCCGATTGTATCTTCGTAAACCACCTGAATCTCAGAAGAATCGAATGAGATTGCGAGCTGCTGGCTGAAGAGTTCTTTTAGGCCTGTTCCGTAAAACAATGCAACGCGCGTGAATTGCTCTTTCCTGAGGTACTTGCCTAACTTATACATCGCATTGGGTTTTATCCGCAGAAGCGTAGGTATTAAAATTTCCATTGTGGTCAGTCCAGTTGATCGAGTTCTATTTCTTTGATTGAATCAAAAATATAGTCCGGTTTGTAGGGAAACATTGTGGAAGTGTCCTTGTGACTGACTCCTGAGAGCACAAGACAGGTTTTCATTCCAGCTTCCATTCCCGCAACGATGTCGGTATCCATTCGGTCTCCGATCATCAATGTTTCGCTTCCGATGGCACCAAGCTGTTTAAGCGCAATAGTCATCATTAGTGAATTAGGTTTACCTATTATATAGGGCTTTTTACCGGTTGCTATCTCTATTGAAGCAAGAATACTGCCGCAGGCGGGCTCGAACCCATCCTCCATTGGGTCTATAACATCGGGATTGGTTCCAATAAATTTCGCACCACCCATAATAAGGCTGATTGCTTTTCTGAGCATATCAAAATTAAACGATTTTGTCTTGCCCACAACTACATAATCGGGGTTGTTCTCTGTTATGGAGAATCCAGCTTTGTACAGTTCATTTATAAGACCACCGCCTCCTATGACATAGGCTGTGCCGGCAGGCTGTTGCTCGTGGAGGAAATCAGCTGTCGCCATTGCAGAGGTGATGAAATTGGATTCATCAATCCCTTCAAAACCCATAATCTCAAGTTTCCTTTTAAGATCAAGGGGGGTTTGTTCTGAATTGTTGGTAAGAAAAAGAAATGGTGTGCCGGAAGAGATCAGTCTGTTTATAAAATCTTTTGCTCCGGGGACAACTGATTTGCCCCTGTAAATAACTCCGTCCATATCAGAAATTATATTCTTTATCGCCATAACTTTCTTTTCCTTGTAATTTTTGTTTATCTCAGGAAACATATTAGTAAAAATAAGATCTTTGCAGGTTTATGTATAGGTTTTTCTACATGGATCAGGAAATAGAAAAGTTGTTACGGTTTGCTTGTTGTGAGTGGGGAGTAAATCAGATTCCCGATCCGCCCCTGCGTTTCTTACTGAAGGAAGAAAGCAGAATTTCATCAAGCCGAAATATCTTCTCCGGAGAATCTGCACTGATGAAAAAGCAATTCCTGTAGGGTTGAACGGAACTGTGGTTGTAAACTCTAAGCGGGGTAACAAGAAGGATCCCCTCTTTTGATTCCAAAGAAAAGTTAAACTCACCAAGTTTGCTGCTGAAAGTTTCATAGCTATCCGGCAGTGGCATCATTTTCCTGCTGGCGAATCTTAAAAAGCAGTACTTTTCAGGACATAGTTTATCCTGAAGTGAGCGGGCAATGTCACTGACCACATGCCGGGCATTGATTTCAACAACGGGGGAGAGTTGGATCTGGCCATTGTTATCCAGGTATGTATATGAGTCAATTCCAACCGGCCCGAAATACCCGGCCTTCAAGATTCCCGGCACAAGTGCTTTGATACAGTCTGAGATTGTACTGAGGTGGGAATCAGAAAAGGAGGTTTCAACTGGAGGGAGAAGTGCTCCGTTGAATGTGCCGTACCTGTTTACTATACACCTGATATGTCTGAGATCTGAATATGAACCATCCGGCTCAATATTGATACTGCTGGAAGTATCTGTAAGCCTGTTTCGCCATGGCTCTATAACTGCTGCGCTGTTCTCAAGGTATCCGAATATGCTTTTCTGGTTTATATCTACATCTTTTTTGCTCTTAAGGTGTATGAATCCAAATCCGCTGCTTCCAAAGTTTGGTTTTATTACCAGGGGGAATGAATTTTCCAGCACTGAAAGTGCATGCTTCAAGTCAGCCCTGGTTTGTACAAAATAGGAATCGGTATCGCCATAGGGGATACTGTTTGATATGGTACTGAGGAATTCTCTTGAATTGACATATCTTACAGATGGAATTGACGGGTGTGGTGAAATATCACCAAGCCTGCGGGACAGCTCTGCTGTTTCTTCATCCCATCCCCAGGGTAAAAGCCGGAGATTACTTTCATTTGTTTTGTCGCTGAAGGGAACCGGCAGATTAAGACCTGCAGTTTGCAGATAACAGAAATGCTCATCGGGAAGCTGTGTTTTCAGAAGTATAAAATCTTCCTCTGTTCCCAGAGGAAGAAAAAGTGCAGTCATCTCATCTGCCGCACTCCTGATTGCGGCAGATTTAAAAGAGCCCGGAACTAAATCGAAAAGCGCATTGAAATAGAGCAGCCTTGTATGTTTGCTCATAATTTCCGCTTAGGATGCGTTCTCATAGAGATCGGAAAGACTCCTTTGGAGCTTCTCAAGATTAAGCAGCAGCCCATCCAGTTTTTCTCTCTCCTTTTGCACAACAGCTTCGGGGGCCCTTGATACAAAATTCTCATTTTCAAGCTTACCCTTTGTTCCGCGGATCATGGATTCCATTTTTGAAATTTCTTTCTGCAATCGCTCTATTTCAACATTTCTGTCAATCAAACCTTCAAGGCTCAGAAAAATCTGATTACCCATGACAACGGCAGATCCTGAAAATCCGGGTTTGGAACCATCGATGTCTATAACGGTTTCTGACAATTTAGCAAATTGATTAATGAGAGACTGCTGGGACATCAGCCACTTCTGATTTTTTTCATTTGAAGGAATAATAACCGCACTGCCGACTTTATCGGGAGGAATATTGTTCTCAGACCGTATGGTTCTAAGGGCAGTAATAACCTCTTTCAAAAGTTTGAAATCATTCTCCAGCTGATCGTCAATTCTGCTTTTCTCAGCCTGGGGGTATGAGGCAGTCATAATTGATTCTGCATCCGTTACACCCTCAAAAGAGATATTCTCCTTCATGTGTGACCATATTTCCTCTGTAAGAAAGGGCATTACAGGATGAAGCAGCTTAAGTACTGATGCAAGAACATACCCCGCCACCGCCAGGGCGTCTTCCCTTCTCTGAGGGTTTTCTGTCTGGTAAAGGTCGGCCTTTTTTGCTTCAACATACCAGTCACAGAATTCATGCCAGGTGAAATCATATATAAGATGACAAGCCTCATTAAACCTGAAAGTATTTATGGCATCATTCATACCCGTGGTCAGGTGTTGGAGTTTGCTTAGAATCCAAAGGTCTTCAGCTTTGAGATTTTCGTTTGGAGGCAGAGATTTAAAAGACACTGCAGATTCAATATTGCTGAGAAGAAATCTGGAGGCATTCCAGAGTTTATTGGCAAAGTTTCTCCCTATATCAAAGGTGTCTTTGCCAAGAAATACATCGGCCCCCTGAGCTGTAATCATTATCATCGAAAACCTGAGCGCGTCTGCTCCGTAAACGGGAATGATCTCAAGCGGATCAATAGAATTGCCCAGAGATTTACTCATTTTCTTTCCGCTTTTGTCTCTGACTGTGCCGTGAAGAATTACATCGGTAAATGGGATTTCCCCTGTAAAATGAAGGCCGGCCATAATCATTCGCGCAACCCAGAAGAAAAGAATCTCCGGAGCTGTTGCGAGTGTATCGGTAGGGTAGAACTTCTTCATTGTCTCATTTTCTTCAGGCCACCCCATAGTGGAAAATGGCCACAGCCATGAAGAAAACCAGGTATCAAGCACATCCTCGTCCTGCTTTAGGGAAGATGAGCCACAGGATGGACAAGCCGAAGGGTCAAATTCATCAACTATCGTCTCCCCGCACTCACAGTACCACACAGGTATTCTGTGCCCCCACCATATTTGTCTTGAAATACACCAGTCGCGGATATTTTCCATCCATTCAACATAAGTTTTCTTCCATCTTTGCGGATAGAACTGAACTTTACCCTCAAGTGCCACTTTCAGTGCAGGCTCGGCCAGAGGCTTCATTTTTACAAACCACTGATCTGAGTAGTAGGGTTCAACAACTGTATGACAACGGTAGCAGTGACCAACTGAATGTGCGTGGTCCTCTATACTCTCAACTAAACCCATCTCAGTAAGCTCTTCAACGATTGCCTTGCGTGCGGCAAACCGATCCATACCCTTGTACTTGTCAGGCACCGGACCTGTCATATGCCCGGTTTCATCCATCACAACAACTGGCTCCAATGAGTGACGCTGTCCCATTCCAAAGTCATTTGGATCATGTGCGGGGGTTACTTTAACTGCTCCGGTACCAAATTCCTTGTCGACAAAATCATCCTTTATGATCGGGATTTCTCTGTTAACCAGGGGTAATAAGATCTTTTTGTCCAGGACTTCAGTATAACGCTCATCACTGGGATTGACCGCAACAGCTGTATCACCAAGCATAGTTTCAGGTCTTGTGGTTGCAACTATTACATACCCTGAGCCATCGGCATAGGGATAGCGGAAATGGTACAATTTACCATTTAAATCCCTGTGCTCCGCTTCTTCATCACTGAGAGCGGTCTGACACCTCGGGCACCAGTTGATAATATATTTGCCACGGTAAATAAGACCTTCCCTGTACAACTGCACAAATACTTTGCGAACAGCAACCGAAAGGCCTTCATCCATTGTGAATCTCTCGCGCTGCCAGTCGCATGAAGATCCAAGCTTTTTAAGCTGAGCGGTGATTGTGGCATGATGCTCATCTTTCCACTTCCACACTTCCCGAATAAACTCCTCACGCCCAAGGTCATGACGATTTTTGCCCTGAGATGAGAGACTCCGTTCAACCACATTCTGTGTTGCGATTCCTGCGTGATCAGTACCCGGCATCCACATAGACTCATATCCACACATCCGCTTGTAGCGGATAAGGATATCCTGAATAGTGTTATTCAGTGCGTGTCCCATATGTAAAACACCGGTTACATTCGGTGGTGGTATGACTATCGAGTAAGGGGGCTTAGCTGATTTTTCATCTGCATGAAAATACCCTTTTTTGCTCCAGGTTCTGTACCACTTGTCTTCAACAATCGAGGGATTATACTGTTTTTCCATAGATTCTTTCTCTGCAACGACTATGTTATGTTTTAGTTTATTCTGTCTGAAAATAAGATCAATCAATATACGTATTGAAATCAGTTTAATTACATTGTCCGGTTATGTTTCAAACTTCTGCAAAAAATTTTAGGAAAGGTTTGGGCAAACTTTTTTGTTGTCGTAAAGCCAACAGGGGATAACTTGCTCTCCTGATACAAATACGCTGAAGTTTGAATGTTTATAAATATACAATCTGAACGAAGAATAATTTGAGTTATTAGTAACTGTTTAAATGAAAGCAGGTTGTGAAACTTGTGAATAATTAATCTTTTTTTGCAGATGACCGGTGCCAATATTGTAATTTTAAGGTTGAGATAGACAATTTTGCCCAATTAATTTTCACCAGGAGGTAAATATGGCCCATAAAATCGATGATTCCTGCCTTGCTTGTGGTTCTTGTCTTCCGGAATGTCCGGTTGAAGCTATTGAAGAGGGAGATCCTATTTATAGCATAAATTCTGAAAAATGTTCAGATTGCGGTGCTTGTGTTGATTCATGCCCCACAGATGCTATTTCTGCAGCATAAGACACCACAGCGCTTGACAGAGAATTTCAGGGCCCCTCAGGGCCCTTTTTTATTATCCAAGCTAAAAACAACACTTCTTGAATTTCTTGCCGCTACCGCATGGGCATGGGTCATTGCGGTTCACTTTTTCTTCTGTTCTGATAAATGGCTTAGCAGGATGAACCGTTCCATCAAGATAGACCCATTTTCCATTAATCTTCTCAAATGTTCCGGTTTCGTGAAGTGACTTATTTATCCTGTTTTCAGTGAAATTGGCAATAAACTCAACTTTTCCTTTCGAATCTTCCGGGCCACCCTTTTCTGTGGAGACTATTTCGAGGCCGTGCCATTGAGAATTTTCAGACCAGCTTTTTATTGCCCTCTCATCACACTCCTCATGCCTGTCGGGGTGGGTGGAGCTCAGGATAAACTTAACTGCGCCCGTAGCATATGCACTATATCGGGCTCTCATTAATTGTTCCGCTGTTTGAGCCGTGCTTATCTCACTTATAATTGGTTCACAGCAATCTTTATAGGCTTGTCCTGATCCGCAGGGACACTGTTCCATATGCCTCCTCTTTGATTTTTCTCTATTTGTGAATGAACCTGATCGTACGCTTCAGAAGGGGAAAAATATTTTATGTGAATCGAAAAATCGAATTTTGACAACAATTTAGTTTTGGTTAGTATGGCAGAGTCTCCGACAACTGGTTTCTCTGATACTCAGCGGAATGATTATCTGTAGCTATAGATTGAAGGGGAGAGATCATTAAGCAGTACTCATTTAAACAAGGGTTGTACAGTTGTGGTCCATACTACGGTCAAAGCATTTGCAACAGGTCAAAGTTTTTGCTGAAAGTATATGCAAACCCATACGGTTTTGAAAAAGAAGTGCTGATATAGGAGCACTTCTTATAAAAATTGGCAGTTTAAACTACGAATTTGCTTATTGGTGTTAATCAATTTACTATAATATTATCCACTGTAATCACAGTTTCAATTGTCCCGTATTTGTATATCTGATATAGGAAATCAAAACCCCCTATGTGCATGAATTCAGCAGCGGACTCCGGACATTGCTGCAAAAGCTGCTCGTATTGATTAACAATCTCAGAAACATACTCATGCTCATCAGGTTCGAGAGAAAAATCGATGATCGACATAACAGTTTGGTATGGGAATTTGTATCTCCTGTTTACACGCCTGTAATCTGAGTATTCGATCTTTAGATTAAGTTTGCGGGAATCATTTATATCCAACTCTACACTTCTCAAAAGCAGGTCTTTGGTATCAATAAGCATTCTGATAAAATTAGAATCATCCATTTCTATTTCAAGATGATACATTTCTGCTCCGGAAAATTGTTTTATGCCTGAGAATACGGCCGATTCCTTTATTTCTTCAAAGTCTTCAAAAAGCTGCTCGTATATAAAGAGGAATAACCCCAGTTCTTCGGCAAAAAAATCTTCTGTCAGAGGTTCAGATTCTGCATCAAGTATCATCAGGCCGTTCATTTCGGTTTTCGTTGCGTGTACTGTTGCAATATTGGTAGAAATCTGAAGTTTGTCGATTCGACTGATACTCCTGCTGTAGTTTGCTTTGATTCTGTCCAGTATTTCAGCTGCTTTGTTTTCTGCAAAAGCATTATTGTTTATGAATACAAACAGAAAAATGATCGCAAAAACTCGAATTGATCTTTGAGCACCCAATTGACAATCCCTCCGTAAAAAGGTTATTGTGTCGTTAAAACTTGAAAGACAAGCTTTTCTTTTATCGTAAATTATATGGACAATTACATATCAATATAAATTCAGGGGTGTTTTCTACAAAGATGATAAAGGAAATCCTCTCACTGTGGAGGTGCAAACCCCTGTTGTTATCACCCATTCCTAAATTGATTGAAAGCTTTTTACGAAGTACCACTTCACAACGTTTTCAAAAAGGACCGCTGGTCTAATAATCATTACTTTGATTGGAATGTTTTTCACCACTGCGGAAATGCACATCGATAAATGTATGGCCCCCAGTTAATCTGAAGTGGCAGGAACCCGAGGGCCTTTTTGTATGTCATCCTTGCAGCCCTCCCGCACCTTTGTATATTTGTTGATAAGTGTTATCGTATCCAGATTCAGCCTCATAACTGAGGGCTTATACTGTTTGAGGCGCCAAAGGAAAAGTTTGTTCAGTATTGTCCTAGCGGTAACAGTAAGCTTAAACCACCCCGGGGCTGAAAGGGTACCGTCGGTAATTTCAATACCATGAATCTTGCACTCTTTACAGTCAAAAACTTATCTTCATTCCATTCACCTTTTGAGTGTCTGTTTTTGACTCCGTATTATAAGCTTTATCACCTATAATCAATTGCACAAACGGCTCAAAGGAGGTTGTTTTTATGTCAAATTATCGTTCGATTCGGGTAAACTAAACTCAGGAGAGTGATATGGAACAAGGAATTGAAAAACAGTGTTATGAGAATCAAAAGCTAACAAAAGTACTGAAATTCATTACAACGTCCCTAAATAAAGATCTTAAAATCTTTAAAATTATTGCAATTATATCAGGACTTCTGGGCTTATCAGCAACAATCCTTTTTGCTCTTAAAGTGCAATCTTCATTTATGTATTATCTGTCGTCAGCAGAATTTATCGAAAATGCAATCATAATAGCGCTGATGACACTTCTGCCTGGAAGCATTTTGTTGTTCCTGAAAAAAAGAGCAGGTAGTATTCTTATTCAGTTAACTTCAGGATTTATTATTATATCAATATTCTTAGTTTACTTTCTTTATACTTTATTTGGCATGACATCAAGTTATGCACCTTTCACCGATAAGGCATTCTGGTTTTTGATACAAACTGTGTTAGCTGTACTTCTGGGAGTCCTGCCATTCTTATGCATTCTGTCTTTGAGGAAAACAAACCGAGTGTGGCAGGCACAGGAAGAGCTAAAGAAGTCAATGGGACAAATCAGGTCATCGGATCCCAGAGAACGTATTTTGGCAATGGAAGACATTTCGCATCAATTAGAAATTAATCTCAAGGCTAAAAATATAAGCAAAAGATTTCTTAAGTCAATGGCTGATGACCCCGATGAAAATGTAGCATCGAGGGCGAATAAACTGCATGAATCGGTCGATGATTTTAATTTGATCTAAAGATTTGATCCCTATACGTGTATTGCATTGTAACTATACAAGGCATTGAAGCGAAATAGATACTATATACATAAAGATAGAATTGGGGCTATTCTGGTTTAAGTATGGAAAGTTTTAAGAAGGAGTGTTGGCACCCAAGGCTTATGTTAACACTAAAAAGCTAAGGGATAGAAATATATTCCGGGCGCCTGCCGCGGACAGTTCGGCCAGTCTCACTGTAAACTTACCGGGCCTCCTTCCGGCTTCCCGATGGAAATCGGGATACCTCCTCGGTCTCACGTTTTTAGTGCTAAGAAGACCCCGCTTTTTGAGGGACTGCAGGTGGATAATAGGAATTGTCCACCTGCAGTCCTCCCTGGCGCACTTGCTCAGTGACATAATTCGAAACACCCCAAGAGAAGAATACACTGATATATTTCGCTGTGCATGAAACAAGCCGCCCGGGCAAAACGCGCAAGGTTGGACGAAGGGGACACTTTCCTAAGTGTCAGTGCGCTCAAAGGGCGGAGTCCTCGCAGCCCTATAAACATTCGTACCGAGGAGGCACGACGAGCCCGTAGGAGAACCGACCCGAGTCTTCGAAGGGTTGCGCCAGAGTATTATTCCTCTATATCATAATTGTTTTTATTTACAATGTAAAAACAATCCTCTCAAACCACAGCAACTCCGACAACCCCATCACCGCAGTCCTTCCAAATACGTCTGGTGAAATTGACACGCTTCTTTCACCGGTAAGGGTTTCTGCCAAGTTAGATCTATTTGAGCAAAAACACATGAGACATTGTCAAAAAAAATTGCTGATTCAAGATTTCTGAACAGCAGTACGATTCTATAATCGACCGAGTAAATAATATCGGCAGTGAATCATTATTGATATGGTATGGGTGATTACTGTTTTGTTCCTTACGAGAATAATATTTAGGTTTATAAACGCTGGTTATTCAGAGGCCTCTTGCTGCAATCCATACAGCATAACGATCTCATCGGGCCAAAGCGTCTCATCTGTAGTCTCCAATATCAATGGAACTTCCTCAAAGTATTGATGGTTCATTATGAATCTGAATGGCTCTAAACCAAGCAAGCCTCTGCCTATGTTGTCGTGTCTATCAACTCGGCTTCCCAGTTTTGTTTTACTGTCATTGAGGTGAGCGCCCCGTATATATTCTTTGCCAATAGTTGCTGTAAGATTATTCATAACAGAATCAAACGCAGACTTTTCCCGAATGTCGTAACCAGCAGCAAAGATGTGGCAGGTATCGATGCATACACCAATTCTTGAGCGGTCCTCTATCTTGTCGATTATTTCTGCAAAATGTTCAAAACGGTAGCCAACATTTGTACCCTGACCCGCTGTGGTTTCCAGAACTATGCCAACTTTCCGGGTCTTTGATAAAACAAAATTGATAGATTCAGCTATAATTGCAAGACATTCGCTTTCGCTTACAAGTCCAAGATGGCTTCCGGGGTGGATGTTGAGCCATGGAAGCCCAAGCAATTCGCACCTGTTCACTTCATCAAGCAATGCCCCCAGTGACTTTTGGCGAATGAGCTTATCGGGCTGTCCGATATTTATAAGATAACCACAGTGAGGGAGCACCTGATGTGCCTGATACCCACACTTTTCCATGTTTTTATAAAATGCATCTATTTTCTGTTTTTCGAGCGGTTTCGCTTCCCATCTGCGCTGGTTCTTTGTAAACAGCCCAAATCCGCTGGCATTCACTGCACGGGCGTTGAGAGGAGCATTTTGCACACCACCGGTAGTATGTACATGGGGTCCGATTATTTTCATTTCAGCCTCCGGTTGGAATAGTGAATCTTATAGATTTTGAAAATAAACAAAACAGTGCGTTTTTGAAAGAGCATTTTTTTTCAATAGCATTAATGAAAAGCGGCTAATTTGGTATATATGGTGCGGATAATACTTTAGAGAGTATGATGTCGGTTATTTTTATTTAAAGAGTTGATGAAGAAATGGCAGGGGGTTAACCTGTTTCTGAATGTAAGATTCAGAAACAGGTAGTGAAAATCACTCTTCTTTGAAGAGGTCGAGGAATCTTTTTTCATAGAGGTCGAAAATGCCCCATTTATCAAGTTCCTGTTTGAGCTCACTTGCCTGATCTTTATTTTTACTTTTTGCAACCTCGCGGAACAGATGTTCAATTTTTTTCATGACAAACTCCGGAACCTTATCTTCCTTTTCCTCACTGGGTGTGGGTTCAGGAAAAGCTCCCGGAATCATTTCATCTTCTCCCTCGATCATATTTGGAAACACCTGACGCAGCCTCTCTTCTATCTCCTCATAATTCTCATCATAAGAATCGGCTTCCGCCTGAAGATCTTCTGTGGGGATATCAAGGTTAGCAATATCGGCAAGGGTTTTTACGATGGCCAGGGATGCTTTTGGGTAGGGCAGGCCAGTAGCATAAGAGGGGATGGTAGCCATAATACATGCCGCTTCGATCTTTTGAGAAGCTGCGATTCCAAGAAGGATACCGTTTGGGCCACTGATAAACCCTTCCGGCATCGGCTCAACCCCCTGAAGAGTGAGTTTGTTTATGAGTTTTTTATTGTTTGCGGCAAAAAAAACTCTCGGCTCTGATTTGTAGCTCATAGGGAAGGGGAATGCCGCAGCGGTGAAAACCCTTTTGGCTTTGGTTTTATGCACTACATCCAAAACTGCCTGGGTCACAGTCATGGCATCAGCGCCACCGAGCTGCATTGTACTTTCAAAAATAACCACATCGGGGTTGTGGTGCTCAAGAAAGAGGCTTTTTGGGATTTCAGGGAAACGGGCTAAACCACCTTCTACCACAACTTCCTCAGGAGTATAAAAAGGTGACATGTCAAGCTCTGCAAAAAGATGAGCGTCAACCTTCTGACGGATATACTCCATCGCCTTTAGACCCACATCACCCATGCCGGGCCAGCCCGCAAATACCAAAGGCGGGGTACTGAAATCAAATGCACCTTTTGCCATAATCCCCCCTCGCCAGATTAAATATCGGTTCAAGTAAAAAATTTTTACTCACACACAAACACTCTCTCTTTCAAGAGAAAAGCAAAAACCATTCCATCCCCCCCCCCGGAGACTGTTCCGCTTAGGTAATATGAAACCCTCCAAAGACGTATTTCTATTATATACAAACAGGGGAGGGGGTAAAAATGGAAAATCATCTGGAAAAAGCAACTTTCGCAGGAGGGTGCTTCTGGTGCATGCAACCACCCTTTGATAACCTGCCCGGTGTAGTGAAGACAACTGTAGGGTATACAGGGGGAAATGTTCCAAATCCCTCCTACCGTGAAGTATCATCGGGGGATACAGGGCACAGGGAAGCTATCGAGATCATTTTCGATCCAGCAAAAGTAAGCTACGAGACCCTTTTGGATATCTTCTGGAGGCAAATCGATCCAACTGATCCAGAAGGCCAGTTCGCGGACAGGGGAACACAGTACAAAACTGCAATCTTCTATCACAACCAGCAACAGAAACATACCGCAATTCAGTCGAAAGAAAAACTGAACAGTTCAGGGATGTATAATAAACCAGTCGTTACTGACATCCTCCCTGCCACGGTGTTTTTCCCCGCCGAAGAACCACATCAGAAATACGGGAGAAAAAAACCCTCTGCATTACAATCTGTACAAAAAAGGCTCCGGCAGAGAGGACTATATCAACAGAGAACAAAGGAGAAAAGATCAATGAAGAAATACGGTAAACCATCAGCCAACGAATTAAAGGAGAAGCTCGATCCCGTGCAATACAGGGTAACTCAGGAAAATGGAACTGAACCACCGTTTAAAAATCCTTTTTGGGATAATCATCGGGATGGCATATACGTGGATGTTGTCAGCGGAGAGCCCCTTTTCTCTTCAAAAGATAAATTTGACTCCAAAACAGGATGGCCAAGTTTTATAAAACCTCTGGAATCTGATAATATTACAAGGAAGCAGGATACCTCACATGGGATGAACCGCACAGAGGTAAGAAGTAAACATGGAGACTCACATCTGGGCCACCTGTTTCCCGACGGACCACCTCCTACCGGTCAGCGCTACTGTATTAATTCTGCTGCGTTGAGATTTATCCCGGCAGAAAAACTTGAAGAGGAGGGTTACGGGGAGTACAAATTACTATTTTCTTAGTTCTTTGATAATTCGTACAAAACTGACAGCCCTTTTCTTGTGTTCTGGGGAGTTTATTGATGAAAAGAGTGCTTCTTGTAGGTGCATCCGGGTTTCTTGGGCAGCATATCTGTTACCTTTCACTAAAGAGCGATAAACAAATTTGGGGTACATTCTGTACCAATACCCCTTTTGTTAAGGGTGTGCATTACGTGAAACTGGACCTGTGCAATCCAGAGCATATGGAACTGCTGATCAGCCATGTATTACCCGATACCGTTGTGTTCTGTGCCGCAGTTTCATCGCCTGAAGTGTGCGAGAAAGATCCCGGTTTGACCGACTGGATTAATCGGGATGCCCCGCTCAACACCGCAAGAATATGTGCAAAGGAAAATATCCGCTTCATTTTTACTTCAAGTGATCTTGTTTTCGATGGATCGGGGGCTCCGTACCGGGAAACTGATCCTGTTTCGCCTGTTAATGCTTATGGACGGCAGAAAGCCGAAGCTGAAAAACAGATCCTCTGTGCCTGTCCGGATGCGCTCGTATGCAGAATGCCACTAATGTATGGCACATTTTCAGAATCAAAAAATTTCACCTCAGCTATGATACGGGCCATTAAGGAAAAAAAAACCGTCTCTCTTTTTTATGATGAATACCGGACTCCAATAAGCGCCATTTCTGCGGCAGATTTCTTATTGAATACGCCTGACCACATCAAGGGAATCCTTCACCTGGGAGGCAAACAGCGGATCAGCAGGTATGATTTTGGAGTTTTGACCGCGAAAATATTTGGATTAGACCGTTCTTTTATAAAACCTGTGTCTCAGAGCGAGATCACAACAACGGCCAGAAGACCAGCGGATGTTTCACTGAGCAGTGAAAAAGCATATGCAATTGGTTTTTCGCCGGGTTTGATTGAAGATGAATTGCTGAAAATGGCAGGAAAAATTTGATACAGAATAGATTACCCCAAAAAAAAGGGACGCTTTTCAGTGTCCCTTTTTTGCTGCTATTGCAATTTGGTTTACTTCGCAAGAATAGTCCACTCAACTCTTCTGTTACGGCCATGGCAGTCATCATCTGCACCGCAATTGGTCCGGACTGGCTTTTCTTTACCATAAGAGGTGATTTCGATTCTGTCCGCAGAGATACCATAAGAAGCAAAGTAGTCTCTGATTGAGCGTGCACGATTTTCACCTAATCCCATGTTGTACTGTGAAGACCCTCTTTCGTCAGTGTGACCTTCTGCACGAAGTCTGATCTGAGAATGCTCTCTCATAAGAGAAGCGATTCTTTCAAGTGTACGAATTGTTTCAGGTGTAAGATCCGCCTTGTCAAAATCAAAGTACACTGGGTTGAGAACGCCTCGCAGCAGGGCACCTACATCTACCGGTGGTGGTGGAGGAGGTGGAGGAGGTGGTTCCGGTTCCGGCTGACGTTGAGGTGGTGGAGGTTCGGGAATTGTCTCTATTTCCGTTACTCCTCTGTTACAGCCTGTCAGTGCCAAACTCATGACAAACATAATTAAAGTGATACTACCCAAAAATCTGCTCATTTAATACCCCCACACCCTTAGTGTTGAAAGAAACAAAAACCGTTTTTTGCAGGTTAACTTTTTATGATTGTATGAAATATATTATGTGAATACAGATGTGAGCAAGTTTTCATAAAGCTAAATTTTTTGCTCTTTTGCCCTCTCATAGGAAGCTTTTTTCTCAAATCTGAACTCTCCATAAATATATCATATAAAATCTTTGTTTGCTAAAATTCTTCCTTTAAATCTCTTTTTTTTATCATATTCCTAACGTATATTGATTTTACATTTCTTAAAGCTCCCGTTATTTGTTGCAATCTATACATATGCTCTCTCAAAAGATGAAAAAATATGGACGATCTGATACAAGGAAACTCCTATTCTCTTTCAGATTCGGAATCCGGCAGGAATTCTTCAACAGAGAATTTTTCACCTGAGGGCTCACCTGGAGATTCCATTCCCTACGGCATTTGGAAAACCGACCCCAATGGAAAATTCCTCTATGTAAGCGAAACATTCCTGAAATTATTAAACTGTACACTGCAACAATTCAATGATAAATGCTGGTTTAGGCTGCTTGAGGAAAACGGCTCATACCTTCAAACCTGGAATAATTGCATCAGGGCTGAGGATGAGTGGCGTGCAGAGCTCCGCATAAACACCCTCAACGGAATCCAGCGAAGAATTTTGAGTGTCGGAAAACCTTTATTTAATGAAGCCGGGGGAGTAATTGAGTGGTCAGGGTTGAATATAGACATAACTGATTGCTGCCAAAACGAAGATCTCAACAAAATAAAGTGGTTGCTGGCAGAAAAACATCGTCCTTTCCACACATTCGCAGCTTCAATCCCCTCTTATGGGGATTTAACAGAATATAACACTGATGGTCTTATACTTCACTCTCTGGGAAAAGAGATTCTAACAGGGATAATAAGCGACTTTTTGGATCTGCTTGATACGGTTGCCATGGTTTATGAACAAAATGGCGACTATGCTCAGCATATCATCAGCTCTCCATGGTGTAAATACCTCAATGAGGCATCCAGAAGTAATTGCGGAAAATGCAGTAATGACAAGGCGATTAAAAGTGGTAAATGGCTTTGTCATGAATCTTGTTATTCATTGGCAAAACAGGTTTTAAAGAGCGGAGAGCCGGTTAATCAAAAGTGTGCCGGGGGTGTAGAGCTGTTTATTGTCCCGATTAAGGCTGATTCCCATATCGTTGGCGCTCTTGTGATGGGGTATGGGGATCCACCCCGCAACCCCCATGTTTTGGATTCAATATCAAGGCTTTACAATGTAGAATACGAAACGTTGTATTCCTTATCGATGCAGTATCAGTCCAGACCCACTTATATAATCGAGGTGGCAAAAAGGAGATTGTTTTTCAGCTCTCGGCTGATAGGGTCGATGATTGAGAGAAAAATTTCAGAAAACGCTCTAAAAGCCGCATATCTTGAAATTGAGCAAAGAGTAGAGCATAGAACAACTGAGCTGAAGAAATCCTGTGAGTGTCTGGCCAAAGAAAAGCAGGAGAGAGTAAAGGCTGAGCAGGAGTTATACCAGAAGCATATCGCTTTGGAATCGGTATACTCCATTGCAACCAGTGTTTCTAAAGACCCTGAAGATCTCTACGAAAAAGTTACTTCCGGAATTTCCACCATACTTCAGATTCCCTATACCTCTATGGCAATCGTGAGCCAAAATCAATTCAGTGTTGTGAGCGAGTTTTTCAGGGGGGAGAAAAAAAGGACCTACTCGGTGCCACAAAATGCCAATCCCTGTGGAATCGTTTTTCAGCAGCAGAAATCTGTGCAGTTAAGTGGGGATCTTAAAAGTGAATACCCCGAATTTGCGCACTGTTTGAACGATATGAAATCTTACATTGGGGTACAGATCAGGGGAAACAGTGGGCAATTACTGGCTGTTATATGTGCAATGGATGCAGAAAACAGGGTGTTTACCGAATATGAGTTTCAGCAGATAGAGATTTTCTCCAGATTTGCAGCACGGGAGATTGAGCAAACCATCCTCGAAAACCAACTCCTTCAGAATCAGGAGATGAAAATGCTGGGTCAGCTCACCTCCGGTGTTGCTCATGAAGTAAGAAATCCCCTTAACGGGATACTTGCCATTACAGAGGCTCTGGACTCAGAACTTGGAGGAAGTGAACAGTACCGGCCATATATCGACCATATAAAAAACCAGGTACTAAGACTCTCTGCGCTTATGAGAGACCTTTTAGATCTGGGAAGACCAATCGAGAAAAGTAATATGATAGTAACTCCGGTAATAGAGACACTCCTGAACTCCGTGCGCTCATGGCGACACTCCTCAAAGTATAAGGAACACAAACTTATTGAGCAATTCAGTGACGAAACCCGCAATGCCCGGTTTGTGGCTGATCCGGTTAAAATGCAGCAGGTGTTTATAAATCTTATAGAAAATGCCTGCAGTCACAGCTCCTCACAATCACCCGTTACCATAATAGCAGAGCGATCGGATAATTATATCCTGATAAGAATTGTTGACAGGGGAACAGGAATTGCACCTGAGCATGAGAATAGATTATTTGACCCCTTTTTCACAACCCGTAAGGGCGGAACCGGTCTGGGGCTTGGTATAGTGAAGCGAATTGTAGAGAACCACGGAGGGAGAATCAAACTGGGAAATAACGATGAATTTTCCGGATGCACTGCGGAGCTTAGATTTGAACTCGCAGAGTAACAGCTGAGAACCAGTGTGAGGTAATCAGGAGTAAGTCTGATAAAATAGGCTAATAATAATTAATAATCAGATTGGGAAGAAAATACTAAGGCCTGATGAGCAATAGGGATTGATCTTCAAACAATTGATAGGTGAGACTAAATAACCATAAGCAGGTCGGGGTTTGGGGCTGAAGGCCCCAATTGTTTTTGAAACAGCGCTTCTTAGCGCTGGATTCTTAAAAGTAATGAAACTCAAACACTCTCTTATGCATATATAATTGCCGGAGTAATAAGTATTGGCCGGTATCAGGAAATGAGGAAATGGTAAAAAAAGCCCGGGTTTAAAACCCGGGCTAGACCCGCTCTGACAGGTGAAGATTTTAGAGCTATTTCCAAAGTTCCTGAAGCTCTTTTGGCATCATTCCGGTAATATCTTCGATTTCTCCTTCTGTGATCTTGTGTTTTAGCACCTTAAAGACAGCCTTGGTCATTTGATCAGTTTCAAGCTCCCCGTCACCGCGGTAATTGTGTTTGATACGGTTCAGGAAGTCTTCCATGTGACGGTCTTTGATGGGGTTTTTTGAGGGTCTCCACTCATCGTAGTAGATGCCTCTGACCAGCATAGGCAGTTGAGCACCCAGATCGGCAGCCTCATCGATGGTGAGCCGGTCTCGTAGGGTGTGCAGAACAGCTCTTAAGACTCCATATGCCCTTCTGCGGCTGTCGATATTAAGCTCTTCCATAATTTCTTTTAGCCAAATATTGGCTTTCTGCACAGATGTGTCGAAACTCTCAAGTCCAGTCATGGTCATATTGTGCACTCCTTTTTGTATTGCTGATTGCCCTTTAAGGAAAAGAGGATCAAAAACAGTGCCACCCCCTTTCTGCGCACTATGAAAACATCTCGTAGAAATCTCTCTCATTCAATTGGGGTATTTGACTTTGCCCGTCTTTAGATACTCTGGAACTTTCCTTTGGATCTGCTTTTCTGAAATTCACCGGAACCAACTTTCTGGCCCACTCCTCTCTTTTCACCTCCTTATAATTATTGAGAAATTTAGCAGAGGCTTTAATGATTTTTTGTCTGTTTCCTCTACTGTCCCTAATTCTGCAGCCTGCGGCACTTGTGTGCCCTCCTCCCCCAAACTGTTTGGCCAGAGCAGACACATCAAGCCCATCCTTTGATCTGAAACTCACCCTTAAGTCCCCATCTTTGTTTTGTCTGAACAGAACCGCAAGCTTAACTCCATGTATTGAGCGGATCTTCTCAATCACCGGATCCCCGTGTGACTCCTTTGCCCCGGCTTTGAAAAAATCCCTTCTGCGCAGAGAGGAAATGGCGAGTGCGCCATCCTGAAGAAATCTGCACCTGGCTAAACACAATCCCCCAAGAATTTCGGTTTCCCTGCAGTTTACCCAGTAAACAGATTCTGTTATTTTCGAAAAATCGATACCCGTGCAGAGCAAATCTGCACAGATTTCAAAAGTTTGACTGCGCAGCTCTGGAAGACGAAATGAGTTTGTCTCCACAATTACTGAGGTCAGGATATTTTGGGCAATCTGCTTGTCGATTTCAACCCCTAATTCATCCAAAACAAAATACACCAGCTCCCCGGCAGAGGAAGCCCGTTCATCTATTAAGGATATATCCGCAAATGAGTTTCGGTTACTGTGGTGGTCAATTTCAATAACCTCTGTGGCCCTGTCAAATACACCACCCAAATCATCAAGCATGCCGTAACTGCCACAATCAACGGCAATTGCAAGATCAACGACACCATATAGTGAATTCTGAATAAATTCAATGCCGGGGAGATCCCTGTAGCGGGGAGGGATCTCCTCTGAGCAGAGCATATAAACACGTTTGCCCAGTTTTTTGAGGCCGAGGCCAAGGGAAAGCAATGACCCTAATGAATCCCCGTCGGGGTTTCTGTGACCGCAGATCGCAATACTCTCTGCCCTATCTATGCTTTCTGATATTTCTGAAATAGATTGTCTGCTCCAAATACGATCTGCTATGGTAAACATGGTATGCTCCCGGCATTCTTGATGGTATAGTGTGTGTGGTGTTGGACACTTTTAACCCCTGGCCCATATTCGGGATAAAGCAAAATCGGGACCACCTCCCCGGTTACCCCGCACCAACCTGTGTGTCAGAAAACTGAGGCCTGTTCATTTTCCTTTTCTCAGATTGGGAATAGTGGGGAAAAATTGGGAACATGATCGAAATGAAGTAACCTTTTACTACCAGAACCTCACAAGGGCGTAAATATAAGCAACCGCTTCGCCTGTCACATGTCTGAAGCCATAACTTGATTCCCACCAGTTCTTATCCTCTCTGCCTACTGAAATAATTCCAAGACTGAAATTTCCCCCAAGTGCGCGCCTGAACAATAAATGACTTCTCCTGGAATGGGCATCATAGGCACAGAGGTCAAAAGAACCTAAACCTGAATCTAAATCCGCCCCCGAAAGTGCTTCTCTCAGTGCTAAGGCTGAAGTGTAGGTTCTGTCCCTGTCTGCAGATTCTGCACTTATGGGCATAATCAAACTATCCGCCACGCCCATCTGCTTAAGTGTTGCTGCACCAAGTATTGCATAGGTACCGAAACCGGAGAGGTAATTGCCCCGGTCAATAGTACCGCCCGTCACGATTAACAGCTTGTAATCTCCTTCCAGAAAAATCCGGGCAGCTTCCTCAAGAGCATAGTCCGGGAGCCACCCCTCCACTATTAACCCATCCCCATCAATGTTTGCCGTTGGGGAGAGAAATGGGTGCAAACCAATAAGCAAACCCCAGAATACGGATATTAAGACCAAAAGGATAAAAAGCCATCCGGACAATGTCGGTACACGAACCGTTTTGAACTTAAACAGCTGAATCATCTTGTCCCTTTCATATTATAAGTACATTTGTACCGGTACTGTTTTTTCTGAGGTAAAAGAGCAAGGCAGCCAGGGTGGCGCGCTATATTCTGTTAATTGCAGTGATCGTTTTGTGTATTACAGGTCTGAGATGCTCAATTCTCATTCCAATAATCGAAAAAAAAATATAAACCTTACTGCTTCTGCTCTTTTTGCCAAATAGTAATTTTCAAATAAAGATACTAAAGAAAATTCACAGGTATGGAAAATGACTATTCTTATTAAATTCATCTCTCTTCCTCTCTACCCCTTGGGGCTTGTTATTACAATTCTTCTGGCAGCACTGCTTCTTCCCGCCGGATTCACAAAGCTCAGGCGCACCCTTTCTGTGGTGGCAGTCGTAATGCTCTATTTGTTTTCAACCCCTCCTGTATCAAGGCTTTTGGTGAGAGGGCTTGAAAACAGATATGAACAGCGTCTCCCCCGCGAGGGGAAAAATCTGCCGATTGTAGTGCTTGGGGGAGGCGGTTCCCCTCTTTTTTCAACTGACCACTACCCGGAGATAAACCAGGCTGGTGACAGAATACTTCATGGGGCCAGACTTTATCAGCAGGGGGTTTCAGATCTGATAATCCCTACAGGAGGAGGAATATGGCTTAAAAACAGGGTCTCAGAGGCCCACCACTACGAAATGCTTCTTTCCGGAGTTCTGGGAGTGAATCCCTCAGACATTGTCACAGAATCCCTGTCGCGTAATACCTATGAACATGCGCCAAATGTGGCACAAATCCTCGATTCGCTTAACCTCCCTCATGAAATCATTCTGGTCACCAGCGCCTCACATATGCCCCGCTCTGTGGCGGTGTTCAGAAATTATGGCTATACCGTCTACACGGCCCCGATAGACTACTATGGCAGAGGAGAGCTCTTAAGAAGCCCAACCGAGTTTTTCCCCCGTGCCTCCGCTCTGGAACTGTCCACCAGAGCGATTCATGAGTACTATGGCTTTGTGGGGTATTGGCTCTTGGGGTGGATTTAGGCTGCTTTTCGAGTACATTGGCAGAGTCTGTACGGTGTTGTTGTGATCAGGGCTGCCTGTTCATCGTATTTGCACAAATCCGTTTTTGGAACTAATCTGTTATGATGATGGATTTAATACCCTTCCAGGGGCACTTCTGAATATGTGTAACTCATTGAGTTTAAAACACAATATACTTGTATATTGATTGGGGAAATGGTAAACTTCTTTATGGACAGGATACCACTTCAGTGCGCAGTGTTGTCCGGAAGGTCCTTAACATATAAACTTCAGCATATATCAGCTAATCAGAACCAGTCTGATCATAAATATATATGGCCTCAGTGAACGCAAAAGTTTTGAAAAATGGTCGTTTGTCACTCATTTTCCTAACGATTATTGGAATTTCGGCAGGGTTAGGTGTTTTGGCGTACAGAAATGCAGGAAACTGGCTGCTGATACAAAATCCACTGCCACCCGATGCTGATTTGGTATTTGTGTTTGGAGGTGATGTTAAAAGAGTTGAATATGCTTTCGGGCTTATGGAAAATTATCCTGATGCCATACTGGTTTGTGCGGAAAGAGATTTCGATCATTTAAAAAGAAGATATCCAGAGCGGGTTGGTGATTACCGGATAAAGATTGCGGATAAATGTGAGAGCACTATAGAAGAGGTACGTTTTTTAAGAAGTCTTTTGGCCGAAGAAAACAGGCCATATATGTCAGTCCTTCTGGTTTCTTCCCCTTTTCATATGAGAAGGATATCTGTTATGGTAAATATGGTTATGGGCAGGGCTTTAAGAAGGGATATACAATTTCTTTACACTCCGTATGACTCAGAAGAAAATTCAGTCAGAATAGAATCTTACTCGAAATGGTGGGAAACAGAAAGTACAAAAGGGATTGTTCAGTCGGAATTACTGAAACTGACTTACTACTTTTTGGTTGTTGTAAATCCATTGATGGATGAAAACAGGATAAGAGAGCGTTTTTTAGACTAATCTTTGAAGGGTGCGAAATTATGACAGAACTTTACACCGTAGAAAAAAAACAGCATATACCTCAAAAGTTGTACAACGAAATAATAGGTAATGTTCCAATTGCGTGCGTTGATATCGCAATAATTGCAAATGGATCGGTATTGCTTGTAAAAAGGAAAGATCCACCGGCAAAGGATATGTGGTGGTTACCCGGAGGCAGGGTGCTAAAAGGTGAAATGATGAAAGAGACTGCACTGCGTAAAGCCCGGGAAGAAGTTGGTATTGAATGTCATGCAGGTCCGATTATCTACACCGCAGAAACAATCTTCCCCGATGGACCGTATGATATTCCGATTCACAGTATCAACAGCTGTTTTTTTCTCTATCCTGTTTCTGCTGAACAGATCCCATCCCTCGATGATCATCATGAGGATTATAGATGGGTAAATTGCATAGATAACAGCTATCACCAGTATGTGCAAAGATGCCTTATGGCTGCGGGGTTTGAAATGAAGAGTGTGTCAGAAAAAAAATAAAATAAGGAGAATTTCACATAATGGAAAGGGAAGCAAAAATCTATGTCGCCGGCCACAAAGGCCTTGTCGGCTCTGCTATTGTGAGACGGCTCACTGCACAGGGGTTTACCAATATTGTAGGCAAGTCACATAAAGAACTGGATCTCTCCAGGCAGGCTGAGGTGGAAGATTTTTTCTCAACCGAAAAACCGGAGTATGTGTTTCTGGGAGCCGCAAAAGTTGGTGGCATTCATGCAAACAACACCTATCCTGCAGAGTTTGCCTATTCCAATTTTCAGATCCAGTGTAATGTAGTTCACTCGGCATACCTCTTTGGAACAAAGAAACTCTGTTTCCTGGGGTCATCCTGCATCTATCCGAAGTATGCTTTACAACCGATGCGGGAAGATTTCCTTCTCAACGGTGAACTTGAACCCACAAACAAAGCCTATGCGGTCGCAAAAATCGGCGGCATCATAATGTGTCAAAGTTACAATCAGCAGTACGGAACTAACTTTATCTCCGCCATGCCAACTAACCTTTACGGCCCCGGTGATAACTACCACCCCACCGACTCCCATGTGGCTCCAGCTATGCTTCGCAGATTCCATGAAGCAAAAAAGAGTGGCGCTAAAGAAGTGGTAATCTGGGGAACCGGTAATCCAAAACGCGAATTCCTCTACTCAGACGATCTTGCTGATGCCTGTATATTTCTGATGAATAACTATAACGATAGTGAAATTGTAAACATCGGTTCCGGTATCGAAGTGAGCATCAAAGAACTTGCCTATACCATTAAAGAGGTTGTGGGCTATGAGGGAAAAATTGTGTTCGATCCTACAAAACCTGATGGTACTCCGAGAAAACTTCTGGACTGCACTAAGATTCACAGCATGGGATGGAATCATAGGTATGAGCTTGGGGAGGGGTTGAGGAGTGCGTATGAGGATTTTTTGGAGAGGTTTGGGAATTAAATAGAAAACCGAGAGAATTGCTTCGGCTGTAAATTAAAGTTTTGTGGTATACTTATAAGAAATAGGTTCGAATAGATGATAAATAGATTTCCAAAACTCAGGGAGAAATGTACCGGGTGTGGTGCCTGCATGAGTATTTGCGGGCAAAAGGCTATTGTTTTAGAAATCGATGATGAGGGCTTTTATTATCCAGCCATTAGTGAAAATAAGTGTGTGTCATGTGGTTTGTGCGCAAAAGTTTGTCCGGAACTGAAAGAAAAAAAAGAGAGTCCGGCTTCACAGGAAGCATATTATGGCTGGCACAGTGACAATTCTGTACGATTGAAAAGTTCCTCGGGGGGTGTTTTTTCAACCTTTGCAGAAAGTACAATCGAAGAAGGTGGGGTGGTTTTCGGAGCCTGTTTTGATGATGAATACACAAGGGTTAGCCACTGTTCAAGTAGAGATACTGATTATGAGAAATTTCGCAAATCTAAATATGTACAGAGCTTTACGGGTGATTGTTTTAAAAAAGTCCTGCATGAGTTAGAGTCTGACAAAAAAGTCCTTTTCTCAGGGACGCCATGCCAGGTTTCAGGTCTCGTATCTTATCTGAAAAGGCCATACAGTAACCTTGTTACATGTGATTTTGTCTGCCATGGAGTACCCCCTTCAAAACTGCTCAATGATCATTTGAATTACATTCAAAAAAGAACCGGAAAAAAGATTAGTTCAGTCGACTTTAGGCCCAAGGTGTTAGGTTGGTCAAACCAAACTTTGAAGTGCACTTTTGCAGAGGGGGCTGAGTATGTTAAAATCCATACTGATGATGCATATTTTACAGCATTCTATGAAAATTTATCACTTAGAAAATGTTGCTACTCGTGCAATTACTCAGAGAACCACCACAGGTCAGACATAACCGTTGCAGATTTCTGGGGATACAAAAGTTATGATCAAAGTTTAAATGATGAACAGGGCCTGAGTCTTGTTATTGCAAATACATCAAAGGGTAAAGAAGTCATAGGGGCTGCGAAAAGTATTAGCCTTTTCCCCTTAGAGTGGATGTATGCTGAATATGTGTACAAAAAAAGAAATAAAGAGTCGTATAGTATAGAAAAAAGGACCGACTTTTTTAGATATTATCTCCAGCATGGATGGGAAAAAACAATAAGAGCATTTAAGTTGGAAATGAAAATGATCAACAGAATAAAAATTAGAATCAAAAAAAAGTTATTTGCTCAATACTAAAGGCAAAAAAATGAAGATCGCAATTCTGACATCGCACTGCCCATATAACTTTGGTGCCCATCTTCAGGCGTTTACAACTGCTAGGTATTTAAAATCACTGGGGCATACACCTGTTGTGATTGATTATGATAGAAAACGGCGAGAAAAAATATACAGAAGTAAAGTCCCTGAGGTACAGTGGGAGGCACACGATGGTTTTGTTACATATAAAATGCCTTTGTCAAAAAATGTTAACAGTAAAGAAGGATTGAAAAAACTTTTTCTAAATGATCACTTCGATGGATTAATTGTTGGGGCAGATGCTGTATGGCTTTGGCCCGACAATATGAGAGAGATACCAGCATACTTTCTTGACTGGTTTTTTGAATTACCATTGAGCAAAAATGTTCCTGCAGTATCCATGTCTGTTGCCAATATGGGATGCACTTATAAAAAACAGAGTAAAAGGGAAAAAGAACTAGTTGGGAGTTGTCTGAAAAAATTTACTTACATTACTGTACGTGATGAATGGACCAAAAAATCTATTAATAGATACATATTTGGTGGTGAAAAGGTAATAACTAATATTAATCCAGACCCTGTGTTTGTTATGGATCAGTTAATTGGTGATATAAAACTGGACAGGAAAAATATTATCGCTGAAGATCAAAAGTATATCATCTGTACTTTCCCGCCGAACTCTTCAGGGATACGTAAATGGTTTGATGAATTTAAGGGAATATTGAATCAGAAAGGTTATCTGGTTGGCTTGCTTCCATTACCTGAAGGTGTAGCTGACCTTGAATTTGACTTTGTAGTTCCTTATCCCATTGATCCTTTAGATTGGTATCTCTGGCTTAAAAACTCATCCGGCTTCGTGGGGCTGCGATTTCACGCAGTTGTTTGTTGTATAACAGCGGGTGTTCCGTTTATTAGTATGGATGTTTATGGCTTACCATCTAAATTTTTTATAGTATTAAACAAATTGGGTTTTTATAATGTGTCAAAGTTCTTCGACAAAAAAAGCAAAATATTTCAATTGTTGAAGGGCACCGATTTTAGAAAGAATCGCGTACATTCAGTAAAAGGTATTAATAAGCTTAAACCAATAAAAGCTGTTAAAATGCTTATTGACACCAGTAAAGAAGATTTAAAAGAATTGCGGGATTTGAATAGTAGTGTTTTCAAGAAGAATTTCGAGAATATTTTGAATGTTTTCAAAAATAAAAATTAGAATCATTTCTCATCGTAAGCAACTCCTTGGTGTCAGCTATTATTTTGCGGCATCTTTGTTTAGTGCTTTAATCCATATTGTTTTGAATCCGTTTATTGCTTTAAATATGGAGCATAAAGACTATGCAATCACCGGTTTTTTTGCTTCGTTTGACAGTCTTCTCTCTCCTTTTATAGCATTTTCATTGGTAAATTATTACACCCGAAAATTTTTCCAATTAGGAGATGATGAACGTGGAAAATTAAGAAATTCTATTGTACTGTCAACTGTAGTACTATCAGGAGGTATGTCTCTGGTTTCATTTGGGGGGTTATACACCTATTTTCGTTATACTGGCGTAAACATTCCCTTCTACCCTTTTGCTCTAATGAGTATCACTTCGTTATTTATGAAGTGTTTCTATTCTTTATTGCTGGTAGATTTAAAAATGGGACGAAATGCTGCTAAGTTTTTTTGGATTAGTATCTGCCATGCTGTTTGTACTGCACTAATGTCGGTGGTGTTTGTTATTGTGCTGCAATGGGGTGCTTATGGTAAAATGCTTGGACTTATGCTTGGTTCTGTTATTTTTGGAATATATGCATTTTTTAAAACTCTTAGTAGCTTACAATTCGAAAAGAAATATTTGATACAATCTCTTGCGTTCTGTTGGCCCCTAACCATTGCTGCAATGCTCAATTATTTCTTTATGGGTGTGGACAGAATAATACTTGTTGGTTTAGATGACACAAGAAACCTTGGACTTTACAATATTGCCGTCCTATTAACAGGGTATCTCGCTATTTTTGGGAATGCTTTAAGTAGCTCATTTCAACCTGATATCTTTAAATCAATAGCCGATAAGAAAAAGAAAAAAACGATCAAAATTATTGCTGGTCTTCTCCTGTTGAAATCGGTGCCTGTGGTTACGTTTATAATTTTTGCACCACTCTTAATACATGTTTTGACATTTGGTAGATTTTCTGAAGCGGCAGGGTTTGCAAGAATACTATCTTTAACAATACTTACAAGTGGTGCATATTTTGGTTTGTCATCAATACTTATCGGTTATGGGTACTCAAAAGCAATATTGTTCATTAAGCTTGCAGGTTCAATACTTTCTGCTTTCATGTTTAAATATCTTATTGCTAATTATGGGTTTTATGGGGCTGCATGGGGACAGGTGTGCTCTTTTTTGATTATCGTTTGTATCGGTACTGCGTTTGTTGCTATTTTGAAATCAAAGGAAATACTGGTCTACACTATTAAACTCAGAAAAACTATATACAATCTAGATGAGTGAGTAAAAAAAGGCAAACTACTTTTGTAGAGAAACAGAATAAGGCTGTTGCAATCTTTGCGTTGAATTGAATAAGTTAAATGGGATACTTAGATTTTGAACAATAATAATTTTAAGCTCAATACATCTGTTTTATTCTTGGTATTTAACCGTCTTGGTACTACCAAAAAAGTTTTTGAAGCAATCAAAAAAGCACAACCACCGAAGTTGTATCTGGCAGCAGATGGTCCTCGTAATGAAAAACTTGGTGAATACGAAATGGTTCAAGCTGTACGGGATTATTTATCCAATTCCATTGATTGGGATTGTGAGGTCAAAACCTTGTTTCGCGAAAAGAATCTAGGTTGTAAGCATGCTGTAAGCGATGCAATTAACTGGTTTTTTGACCATGAGGAGATGGGTATAATACTTGAGGATGATTGTTTGCCAAGTCAAAGCTTTTTCTGGTTTTGTGAAAACTTATTGAAAAAGTATAAAGATGATAAAAGAATAGGAATGGTTAGTGGCTTTAATTATGGTATAGAAGATTGGAAATTTAGATATGATTATGTTTTTTCAAAATATCCAATGATTTGGGGATGGGCAACTTGGAAAACTCGCTGGAAAAATTATTTAGAGGCATATGTTGATTATGATGAGATTGTTGCAACTAAACAATTGACTGAGATGTTTGGAAAAAATGAAGCCTCTCGGAGAATGAAACAGTTTGAAAATGCAAGGAGCGGAATTATTGATACGTGGGATTATGTTTGGGCATTATCGCTATATAAGAACTGTCAATTTACAATTATCCCGAAATTTAACTTGATAGAGAATGTTGGTTTCGGCCTTGATGCTACTCATACTACAGGTGTCTCAAAATTTGCAAAAATTAAAACGTCAGAAATCTCATTGCCTTTGATTCATCCTCCATACATTGTACAGGATCCAGATATATATAAGATCGTTTTCAATAAAACTAGCCTTCTAAAGAGGGTGTGCTACAAAGTAAGAAAAAAGATTTTTAGCTATGAAAAATAAGGTACTCACTGTTTTATACTTCTGGAAGGGGTGTCTTAGACTTCTAAAAAGTTCTACTGTGTTCACAATTAAAGGAACCCGGAAAAGATATCCTAAAGTTATCCAGTTACCAATTACCTACCGCTGTAATGCCAAATGTGTTATGTGTAACATTTGGAAAATGGATCACTCAAATGAAACTACTCTGGATGAATTCGGAGGGTTTATGAAAGATCCAATATTTAAAAAAGTTGAAGCTGTGGGAATTAATGGCGGAGAACCAACACTTTTACCAAACCTGGTGGAATATGCAGAAGAGATCATAAAGCTTCCATCACTAAAATCTCTAAATATCATTTCTAATGGGTATAGCTCAAAGTTGTTATTTAAAAATGCTGAGAAGATCTATAAAGTATGTAAAGGAAAGGGTATAAAATTTCATATTTCCATATCATTGGATGGTGTCGGGGCTGTTCACAATGTTGTTAGAGGTGTACCTATTGCCTTTGAAAAAGTGATTGTGACTTTAGATGAACTTATTAAAAACAAACAAAAATATTGCGATAGTTATGATATCGGGGCTACGATTGTTAATCAAAACATAAACCATCTTATAGAGCTGGATCAATATGCTAGGTGGAAAGGTTACAATATCAAATACCGGTTGGGTATTGAAAATAAAAGAATAGAGAGTAATAAACTTAATCACTCATACTCTGTCATACATGGACCCAATCGTCAAGGCGCTAAAGAGTTTTTTCATTATCAAATGACTCAGGCAACTGATCTTGCTAGTCGCTTCAAATACTATTCTATTTTCTGCTGGCTGAATGACGATACACCTAAACGAAAACTTGGATGTGCATGGAAAGAAGAGGGCGTTACGCTTGATGCAAAAGGTAACATTTACTACTGTGCTGTTGAGAGTGACTGTATAGGAACACTTCGGAATGGTAAAGGTGAAGAGATATTCTTCGATAAGAAAAATATTGAGTATAGAAAACACATCATAAAAAATCGTTGTAATAATTGTATTCACGACTATACTGGCAAACCTCAGTTTATAAATGTGCTGTTATTTTTAGCTGATGTTATTAAGAATAGATTTGCTATGAACATTTATTTTGTAAAAGCAAGGTTTTTAAAATGATAATAACAGTTTTGGGGTGGTATGGAACAGAAACAATAGGAGACAGAGGTATTCTTGCAGGGCTTATTTCCTTTTTTAATAGAGCTTATGGTTCTTTTGAATTAAAACTTGGAAGTTTATATCCATTTTTTAGCGACCGGACGATAAATGAGGATTACAGTTTATATAAAGAATTCACCGGTAAAGATCAAAAAATAGAAATATTTAATACAAAAAGATCAAAAGAACTCTTGAACGCCATATCATGTAGTGATTTAGTAGTTATGGGTGGTGGCCCTTTAATGGATCTTAATGAGCTTTTTATGATTGAATATGCGATCAAAAAAGCAAAGAGGTATGGTATTAAGACTGCTCTTTTGGGTTGTGGAGTTGGTCCTTTGTTCCATAAAAAATACAGACAATCTGTTTTGGAAATTGCCAAGAGTTGTGATATTGTTGTTTTGAGAGACAGTAAATCCAAAGAGAATTTGGCAGATATCTATAGAGAGTTTAAAGTTCCTTTTTGTAAAGAATTGGTTCTGACAAGTTATGATCCTGCAGTAGAATGTTGCTTGTTTTACCACCAACGTTATTCAGCAAACGCTCAAGACTATATAACTGTAAATTTGAGGGATTTTCCCCGAGAGTACCTGGCGAATAAAGATATAGACATTAATGATGCATTGGTATGCTTTGTAAAAGATCTGGCTTTAAAGTATTCAGAAAAGGAAATACGTTTAATACCCATGCATTACTTTCATATAGGTAATGATGATAGAGCGTTTTTGAATAAAATAGCAGTGACTTTGAATTTGCCAAATATCATGGTTCAGAATGCGAACTTAACTCTCAAAGAAACTATGGAAACTTATCAAAATGCTTATTTTAATGTGGGAATGAGATTTCACTCCATAGTGTTCCAAACTATCACTAGTGGGAAAAATTATGTTCTCGACTATACGGAACCAGGAAAAGGCAAAATCAGTGGTTTTATAAGGGATATCGACACAACTGGGTTTTATGATGATAGGTATTTATCGCTTCAAGAACACATCGTTAGATCTACTATAATAAAAAACGAACATTCCCAATTTGAATTGCCTGAGAAAGACATGCGTAAAAGTTTGGATGTATACAACGAAGTGTTAAGTAAGGTTTAGCAAATGAGAATTATCACAGTAAGTTCCTCAGACATTAATGGCGGAGCAGCTCGGGCTGCTTATCGGCTTCACAGATCACTTGTGACATCTGGTATCGAGAGTCGAATGCTTGTACAAAATAAAAGTAGCGATGACTATACTGTAACAGGTCCGCAAACAGTACTGAAGAAATGTGTAGCATATGCGCGCTCTGCAATAGGCAATCTACCTGTAAAGTTATATAGAAATAAAACCTCAACACCATATAGCTCTTCTTTGCTTGGTTTCAGTAATATTGTAGAGAAAATAAACAGGCTAAGTCCAGATATTGTTCATCTTCATTGGATTTGTGGTGAAATGTTACCTGTACAGGATGTTGCTCGCATTAATGCGCCAGTGATTTGGAGTTTACATGACATGTGGGCTTTTACTGGTGGGTGCCATTACGATGTCGGATGTGGTTTGTTTGTAAAAGGGTGTGGTAATTGCAAAGTTCTTGGAAGCAACAAAGAGAACGATTTAAGTAGAAGTTCTTATAAACGAAAAAGAAAAGCATATTCTAAAATAAATAATCTTACTATTATTGGTTTGAGTAGATGGCTTACAGAGTGTGCAATTAAAAGTGCCCTGTTGAGAAATGTAAAAATTATAAATCTACCAAACCCAATTGACTGCAGTGTTTTTAAAAAAGCCGATAAAAGGTTTTCAAGGAGCCTTTGGAATCTACCTTCAGATAAAAAACTTGTTCTTTTTGGAGCAATGGGAGCTACGAGTGATAATCGCAAAGGCTACAAGGAGTTAAGCGAAGCGATAGCTAAGCTGGAAGATAAAACTGCTGAACTCGTTGTTTTTGGTAGCGGTAAGCCAAGAACTCAACCCAATTTCGGTTTTAAGACACATTATTTGGGTTGTTTGAATGATGAACCCAGCTTGGTGACTCTTTATAGCGCTGTTGATGTAATGGTTGTACCAAGTTTGCAGGAAAATCTCTCAAATGCAATTATGGAAAGCCTTTCGTGTGGTACCCCTGTTGTTGCTTTTAATATAGGTGGTAATGGCGATATGATAGTTCACAAGCAAAATGGCTATCTTGCAAAACCTTTTAATACAACAGACCTTAAAGATGGCATCCAATGGGTTTTAAATGCACCAAACTATGATGAACTTTGTAAGAATGCCCGGGAGAAGGTGCTGAGGGAATTTGACAGCAATGTAGTTGCACAAAAATATATAGCTCTTTATAAAGAAATATTAAATAAAGAAGATGGTAAGGTATAAGTGTCTGAAAATAAGGTGAAAAAAGAAGACGTGTGCAAAATAAAAGTCGCTCTCATCTTTCTTAACAGATCCGGTGGTACACTAAAGTGTTCAGTATTATTGGCAGAGTCTTTGTCTGAAATGGCAGAACTAAAGGCTTTTGTTTCAAGTGATGCTGACTGTGATATTTTAAAGAACCGGGCGTGTTTTACAAAAGTTACTACCGGAACCGGAAGAGCTAACAATTTTTTAAATACAATTAATCCCCTTAATTACTATCGAATCATACAAAAGATAAAATCATTTGATCCCGATGTAATACACTTTCCAATCGAGCATGTTTGGAATTCTGTACTCTTCCTTGCTCTGAAAAAATATCCTGTTGTTCAGACTATTCATGATCCTGTTCGGCATTCCGGAGAGGGAAACCTGTTTTATGATTATCTTAGGCATCTGGCAATACAACGAGCAGACAGAATTATTGTACTTAGCAAACAATTTGAAAGGTCATTTGAAAGATTCGGAATTAAATCAGATGATATAGATGTAATCCCACATGGTAGCTTTGCATTTGACAGAGAAATCTCTGAGCCACCTTTAAAAAGGCAAGTCCTGTTTGCGGGAAGAATCAATAAATATAAGGGTCTTGATGTACTGCTCAAGGCTTTTGCTATTATGCAGCATTCCATTCCGGGTGCTTCATTGATAATAGCAGGTAAAGGTGATGTAGAACCGTATCGCCACTTATTAGATAAGGTTAACAATGTAACCCTGATAAACAGATATGTAACGGAAGAAGAATTAAGAGAATTACATTCTGATTGCGATTTTGTCGTTGTTCCTTATATCGATGCTTCACAGAGTGGGGTAATTGCTGTTGCTGCCGCAAATGGGAGAGCTGTTATAAGCTCTGATGTTGGGGGTTTAAGTGAACAGATTGTTGATGGGAAAACAGGTTTTTTGGTTGAAAAAAGCAACCCGCAAATCCTGGCCGATAAAATTATGACGCTACTGAATAATGACAATCTGATTCTAACGATGGGTAAGAATGCCCGCCAATTCTTTCGCGAAAAATATTGTTGGGAAGTCATATCACGGAGAACTAAAGAAACGTGTACTAAATCGATAGAAAATCATAGGGCCAACTCCCGTAAAAACAGATTAATTTTGCTGTTGTCCGCTGGAAAAAATTTGGTGGTAGAAAAGCTTAGTAAATAGTAAGATTATCAAAAAATCGTAAATTATAGGAATTATGTGAGATATGACAGAAGCAAACCAAAATGTGACTGGTGAACACATATGTCTTAATAGTGAGTTCAGTACAACAAGAGCTGTTACCAGACAAAGACCAATAATCTTTAATAAACCTGAAGAACAGTTTGAATCTGCACTGTTCATTTCAAATGGTGATAGTCCAACTCAAGTAGGTGGATTACGTACTAAAGGGTATTTTAAGAGCAGTCTGCCAGGTAAGCCTCTCATTACAGTTGTTACAGTTGTTTTTAATGGAAAAAAACATTTTGAAGAGGCTCTTTTAAGTGTATTGGGACAAACGTATGATAATGTTGAGTATATAATTATTGATGGTGGCAGCACAGATGGAACTCTTGATATCATTCATGAACATGAACATGCTATCGATTACTGGGTGAGTCAAAAAGATGCCGGTATTTATGACGCTATGAACAAGGGTATCGGATTGGCGACCGGTGAGTTTATCGGCCTTGTTAATGCAGATGATCTGATCTATCCCAAGACATTGAAAAATTTGTCTGGTATCATTCAAAAGAATTCACAGATCCAATATACCTATGGTAAAGTGAATTTTGCCAATGATGAGGGGGTTGTTTATGGAAGCAGTTCCCCACTCTCAAAAGAACTTGCAGTTGCCAGGCGTTTCAAAGAGATGCCCTATCCACATCTTTCTGTATTTGTTGCAAAAGATGCATATAAAAAAATTGGTAGGTTTAATACTCTGTTTAAGCTTGGTGCTGATTACGATTTTATTCTCCGTATGATACATAATAACTTGGTTGGTGAGAGACTTCCCGGGACTGTCGGGGTATTTAGGGCTGGGGGCCAGAGTGGAGGATTAAAAACATACATTGAATCCAGACGTATCCATTGTAATCATGGAATTTCTCCATTAAAGCGAGAAATGAACTTCATTGGTTCGATTCTAAAGATGAGCATGTTTAGGGTATTACCAATATCGGTAGTTCGTATTCTTAAAAGAATTCCAAGAACATCAAAAAACTCATATAGTTGAAGGATGCGTTTGGTAAGTGCACGAATTAGTAGGCACAAATGATCGTCAAATCAGTTATTAACACCCAAAATCCAGCGATGGTGATTAAATGTCCGATGCCTTAACATTTATCTGTATCTATTTATTATTGGGTAAATTAGCCTTGGTAGTGATATCAAGAGTTAAGCCAATCAGTGTTAAGGAAATGAATGTATTTACTTTGGCACTTCTGTTCAGAATCAGTTTAACTTATTTGTATTGGATGTTTTCTCTTACCGGTTCAGCTGATGCCCGGATGTATTTCAATTTTGCTCAATTTGGGGAATTCAATTTACAGCGTATGGTTTTTAACCCTGGTACTGAGTCTGTTCGGCATTTTACAGCCTTCTTTTACCCAATTGTACGAATTTTTGAAAACCAATATTTAATGACCTATATACCATTTTCGCTTCTGGGTTTTGTGGGTTCGATACTTTTTTACATGGTATTGAAACCATATTTCAATCAAAAAAAAGGTAAAAGAGAACTTTATATACTTGTATTCTTCCTTCCTAACCTTGTATTCTGGACAAGTAATATCGGTAAGGATTCACTGGTATATTTCGGTTTGTCACTGGTGATTTACGGTTCACAGCTGAGTAAGTTTTCAGTAAAGCAGGTTGTAAGTATCGGTATTGGGTGTATTGTATCTTATTATGCCCGGCCACATCTTATTATGTTTTTAATGTTCGGGTTTGGAGCTGGTTTGTATCTTGAAAAATCCAGGTTCTCATTTAAAAATATCGCTGTTTTTGGTCTAATAATGTTATCATTTTTTATACTTCATCAAAGGCTGTTTCAATTAGCCGGTATCAGATTAGATGAACCTACAGAACAAACTTACGAGTACGAAGGTAGGGGCGGTGCTGGAGTCGGGGATTATTTCGAGGCTGGAATCGATCGTCTTGACAGAAGTGCTGAGAATCTGAGCATAGGCGGCTCTGCAACTGGACCAAGAAGGTTTAATCTTATAATGGCTCCCTTGTATATAATAGAGTTTATCTGCAGCCCGTTTATTTGGCAGGCACGAACACCGATTCAATTACTTGCTGCTCTCGAGAGTCTGATTTATCAATTTATGCTTCTATACCTACTCTGGAACTGGAAACTGTTCGGAAAACCGCATTATGTTAAGTATAAATTCTGTTTGGTAATGTACATATTGATAATGGGGGTCCTTCTGGGCGCGGCACAAACTAACTTTGGGCTTACTGTGCGGCAAAAGTGTATGGTCCTTCCATTTCTGATTCTAAATTTCAGTAGTGTCCGGCAATATAAAAAAGAGCATAAAGTAAAGAAAAAAATTAAAGCTAAACCAGTTCCGGTTAATGTGCTATGAAAAAAATCGTATTTGTTACAACATTGCCGCAGACCGTGTTCTTTCTTTTGGGAGAGCATATTGAGTATTTAAAGGCAAAGGGATACTCTGTTGAAGTGATAACTTCAAAGGGGATATGGCTTAATAGTGATCAGATTGCAGAGAAGTTTAATATCCCTGTACATACTGTGAGTTTTACGAGAACAATTACTCCGGTAAAAGATTTAAAGTGTATGTTTAAGCTGATTATTCTGTTTTTAAAGCTAAGGCCTGATATTCTCCACGTCAGTACTCCTAAAGCATCGATTCTTGCGATTGTTGCCGCATTCCTTACCGGTGTAAAAAATCGGATTTATACTGTACGGGGCTTAGTCTATTTGTCGCCTAAAAATAAGGTGTTGCCGGTTATGTTTTTAATTGAATTTATCGCTTGTCGCCTTGCAACAAAAGTGTTGGCTGTCAGTGATTCCAACAGGAAACTTCTGTTTAAACATAAACTGTGTAATAGTAAAAAAATAGAAGTACTTGGAAATGGAAGCAGTCATGGTGTAGATGCTTCAGAGCGGTTTAATCCCGCTCGTTTTGAAAAGGAAAGAGTTGCAACTTTCAGAGAGAGCATTGGTCTTAGAAAAAACAGTGTTGTTTTTGGGTTTGTAGGAAGACTTGTAAAAGATAAAGGGATTGAGGATTTTGCCTGTGCATGGGAAATGTTTACAAAAAAGTACTCTGATGCTGAACTGGTCATCATTGGGCCATCTGTTGAACCCCGGGATTGTATCTCGAATGAGTGCTTTGAGTTTCTCAAGTTAAGAAAAGATGTCCATTTCTTTTTTGATATTACCGATCCGGTAGAATATTACACTGTTATGGATGTTTTTGTACTTCCATCGTATCGGGAAGGATTCCCGAATGTAGTATTGGAAGCTGGAGCAATGTGCGTTCCTGTAATAACATCTAACGCCCCGGGGTGTATCGATTCTGTTTTAGACAATGAGACTGGTTTAATAACAAGTGTCGGGGATCCTGCGTTACTTTGTCAAAAAATGGAGATTCTTTACTCAAATCCGCATTTGCGAAAGCAATTTGGTGATAATGCCAGAAAACGAGCACTGGAACTGTTTTCGCCAGAGCTGATCTGTAATCTTCAGGAGAAGCTATACAGGGAGCTTATATGAGAATTTTTTCCAGAACAGAGAATGTTGTTTTCAGGTTAGTATCTTTACCAAACATAAAAAGTGAAAACGATAATAATGAAATAGAAACTGTTATTGTTCCTATCGATAAGATTGAAAAAAAAGTATGGGATAAAGTCGCAGCTATTCAGGGACGAAAAAGTGTATTGTATTTGCGTTATCGATACGGAAGGACTAACGCATTTGTCCTTACAGCATTTCATGGAGAAAAGCTTGCTCATGTGCAGTGGATAGTTCCGCAAAAACAGATCAGCAAAAGGTACCCATTTGTTGATCCGAAGTGCTACTCTATTATTTCTTGTGTTACAGCACCGGAATATAGAGGTAAAGGTATTTATCCTGCTCAGTTAAAGAAAGTAATCGGATCCGGAATATCTCAGAATGGTTATTACATATGGGCAGAATCAATGAACAAAGCAAGTTTACATGGGATTGTCAAAGCCGGTGGCACTTCGATAGGAAGATTTTTACACAAAAAGTTTATGGGTGGTTTAATTTCAAAAGTTTACTTTACGCCGGACGGGAAGATTGATCAAAATGGCTGAGCCCAATTATTATGCGCAATATCTTAAAGAGGCTGGGTATCCGGTTTATAGTGCGGATGGTGTATACTGGTTTGGTTACAACGGATTTTTACTTCCCGCTTACCTGCCGCATTCTGTTCCGGAAATAAATGCGGAATCGGTTAAAGAGGTACTCAGAAAGTCTGGAAAACTATTTGCCAGATGGGACTGCAATTTTGATTGTAAAACAGAAAGTCATTGGTGGCATGTGATACACAAAGCTCCCTATTCCTTTGATCAATGCAGTTCAAATACAAGAAGTAAGATAAGACGGGGCTATAAAAAGCTGAATGCTAAAACTGTATCAGTAAGTGAGATCTTAAATAGTGGTTATACGGTTTGTACAAAAGCCACCTCACGATACCATAGTGGCAATTTTTTAATTAGCCGGGAAGATTTCGAAAAAAGAGTGTCAGCTGCAGGCAAGTATCCTCAAACGATAGAGTATGTCGGTGTCTTTTTTGGGGAACTGTTGGTTGGTTACTCTGAAAATCATATCCAGAATGGTGCTGTGTTTTGGGAAAACATCTGGTACGATCCGGAATATTTGAGAATGTATTCAAGCTACGTTTTAACTGATTATATGTTAAAGTATTATCTCAATGAAAAACAGATGTCGTACGTTTCTGATGGGTGCAGAAGCTTGTACCATGAAACGAATGTGCAGGACTTTTTTATCGATAAATTCCATTTCTCACGGGCTTATAGCAGTTTAAATCTTACCTACTCACCAATCCTGAAAAATATTGTGAATTGTATCTACCCGTTCAGGTCAGTTATTAGCTCCATGAGTTCAAAATTAAAAATTGACCTATTTAAAAAGGTGGATGGGTTGATGAAGCAGGAATGTATCTGCAGGTCAAAATGATTTTTCCAGGGGAAATTAACATAAACCCTTGCATAGCAATATCATAGATGTTAGAATTATTATCTAAAAGAGCTCAGATATTTCTTTAAATGGCGGATCATCATATGCTTTTTCTTCCAAATAGTCCTCTTATCAAATATCGTTTGTTGATAATTTTGTTTTTGCATCTCCTTTTTGCTCTCGGTGCATTGACACTTTCCTTTTACCTGCGCTTTGATTTTTCTTTTGGTCATGAACATTACCCTAAGCTCCTACTTTTTTCGTTACCGATTAATGTGGCTATCTTCTTAGGTGTTTCAGGTCTGCTGAACTTGTTTCAGGGGGTTTGGAGATATGTAAGTGTCGATGACCTTAAAGACATCGTAAAAGCTTCAGCTCTTGCATCGTTACTCTTTATGTTTGTAATTACATTCAGCGGATTATTCTCCGGCTATCCCCGATCCATCTACATAATGAATTTTGTCTTTTTTGTCGCTCTAAACGGAGGAACCCGTTTTGCCATCAGAGTTTTCCGGGAGTCCTTTGCTCCTCAGAGTGATTCAGCAAAAAACGTTCTTATAGTAGGTGCCGGTACTGCAGGAAACGAAATCGCCAAAACCCTTAAAGCTGCTAAGCGCAAAGAGTATGTACCAGTTGGATTTATCGACAGAGATCCCAAGCTCAAAGGAAATCGTATACAGGGGTTAAAAGTGCTTGGTGATCTCTCTACTATTAAACACCATATTAAACGTCACCGTGTACATGAAATCTTTATAGCTATACCTGAAGCCACCAACAGACTGGTCAAAGAAATCATCGAGGCTTCAAAAGTCCCTGAATGGGACCTGAAGTTTAAAATTGTCCCCTCAATTCTGGATATTATGAGCGGTAAACTTACAATTAATCAGATTCGTGATGTGTCGATTGAGGATTTGCTGGCAAGACCTGATATAAAGCTGGATGATGCTCATGTAAGAAAACAGCTCGCATCAAAAACAATTCTTATAACAGGGGCTGGGGGGTCTATTGGCTCGGAGCTCTGTTATCAGGTTGCTGCGTACCGTCCTGCCAGAATGATACTTCTGGATGCAAGTGAGCAGGGTGGGTATAATGTTGACCAGGAGCTTAAAAAAAGACATCCAGACATAGCCATACATACTGTCGTTGGAAATATGCTTGATGTTGGGTTTATGGAAATGCTCTTTAAGAGATATCCCCCGGACTATATCTATCATGCTGCAGCCTATAAGCATGTTCACCTTATGGAGTGGAACCCCTTGGCCTGTTTGAAGAATAATGTTCTTGGTACGGCAATCCTTGCATCCCTTGCTGAGAAGTCCGGAGTTAAGCAGTTTGTAATGATATCAACTGATAAAGCTGTGAATCCAAGGGGGATGATGGGGTTATCTAAGCGCCTTGCAGAGAGAGTCGTTCTCGAAAGAAATCCCTCCGGAACGCTTTTTAATGTGGTGCGTTTTGGAAATGTTCTCGGTTCAAGTGGTTCTGTTATACCGCTTTTCCAAAAACAGATCAGGGACGGGGGGCCGGTTACTGTTACCAGCCCGGAGACAAAAAGATTTTTCATGTCCATACCAGAAGCTGTTCAGCTCGTTTTACAGGCTTCCACACTCAATGAGTCAAAGGCAATATTTATGCTTGAAATGGGTGAGGCGGTAAAGATTGTCGATTTAGCCCGGAACCTAATTGAACTTTCAGGGTTTAAGGTAGGTGAAGATATTGAGATCACTTTTACCGGCATGCGCCATGGGGAGAAAATTGAGGAGGTCCTTTTGGCCGAACAGGAGAATCTGATCCCAACAGAGTTTGAAAAAATCAGGATTCAGAAGAGAAACGAAAATGATCCTGACAGGATAGAAAAATTTATCCATGAGCTCAAGAGTCATGTCGAACTGGGGAATTTGCCTGAAATATACAGAGACATTCAGGAGCTTATCCCGGAAATGCAGGGCCCTACCTATGAGGAGTTGATGGGCAGGGTTTTCAGCTAAAAACCTGAAAAGGACAACCCCAAAACTGTTATTCGGAATGTACTTTTCCCCCTTCCCCGTCAAAACATAACTGATCCGGGAAAGATAATGAGAAGCACCCAGGCGACTATTCCTGCAAGAAGTCCGTACAGAAGGCATATCGGAAGATTCTCTTTTATAATTATACCCTCCTTGCCCACCAGACCCACCGTTGTAAGCGCTGCAACTACATTATGTATGCATATCATGTTCCCTGCCGCAGCTCCCACAGTTTGGAGTGCTAATACCGGAACAAGTAACACCTCCGCCTGCATAGCAGTGGAAAACTGGAATGGGCCAAACATAATATTTGAAACTGTTGCACTTCCGGAAATGAAAGTCCCGAGAATGCCGACAAAAGGTGCTACAAGATACCATACTGCTCCGGTATATTCTGCTGCAAAGCGAGCAAGTACAATAAGCATGGAGTCTGTATCTGCAGCATCCCCTGAATGCATAAGAATGTAGACCATACCGAGGGTAAAAAACAGAGCTATTGAGGCAGGGACAATCATTGTAACGGTTTCTCTGGCTGCATGTACCACTTCTTTAAAGGGTCGCTTATGCAGGAGAGGGATCAGGAGTGCAATGAATATAAAGGGGAAGATTCCGGGGTTATAAAGCGGCTGAATGGTGCGCGATATAGTGGTGCCAAGTATCTGCTCCCACCCAATATCCCAGTATCGCAGGATAGGCGTAAGGCGAAAAACCGGGATTCTGGCCACAAGCAGTATTGCTCCAAGCAGGATATAGGGTAGCCAGGCTCTGAACGGCCCGATTTTCCCCTCTCCCCCCGGTTCACCTCTTCCTGCCTTAATTGCTCCCTCCCAGTTTGGTTTCCATTTCTCATGGGGAGGAAACTCCCATTTATGTTTGGGCACGAGGAACCCGTGTTTTACTGCAGGGATAAAAATAGCCATACCAATAAGTGCTCCCAGGAGAGTCGGTAACTCGGGGCCGATCAGGTTGGCAATAATCACTTGCGGCAAAGTAAAGACCACCCCTCCAAACAGTGCTACAGGCCAAACCCTTAAACCATCGATAAAGGAGCCCCCGATCACTTTGGTCATCAGGGCAACTATAGCCAGTGGGATAAATGTTCCGGTCAGGAAATTTATTATTGCTGCAAGGGCCCCGATGCTGAAAAGAAACTCGGCGAATGAAACTGCTTCCCCGTTTATCATCATGGGCCAAATGGTTATCTCCTCAAGGGCTGCAAGTCCTCCCCACACAGGTACTCCTACAGCTCCGAAAGTAACAGGGGTTGTATCTGCCATAAGTGTGGCTCCCGCGGCAATGAGTGGGGGGAACCCCAGCCCTACCAGCAACGGTGCAGCGACGGCTGCCGGTGTTCCGAACCCGGCTGCTCCTTCCAGAAAACAACCCATTAGCCATGCTATTATTATCAGCTGCACCCTTCTGTCTGTGGATATCAGTGCCATCGAATGGGAAATTCCCTGAATTCCACCGCTTTTTCTCATGATCTGCAGTATTAGAAGGGCTCCAAACACGATAATCAGAATGTCCAGAGTGTTTATTGCACCTCCGAGTGTGGCGGCAAGAAGCCACAACGGGGGCATGTCCCAGAAAAGATATGCCAGAACTGCAGCACTAAGCCACCCTATGGGCATGGCCCTGGCCGAAGGCCACAAAAGACCGATCATCAGAATTCCTACAATGAGAATGGGTATGGAAGCCAATAATGGAAGCATTTCAATTTTTCCCCTGGATAAATGAGAGTTACTGGTAATATATAAGCGGTAACAAGAATCGTTCCAACTTTTTACCCCCCCCCTCACACATACAGGGCTTAGTGCAAAACTGGTCTGCACCTTGCTGTTTATGTGAATAAAAAAAGGGTGAACGATTATGATCAGAATAATTATCTGCCTTACACTTATCTCTACTTTTTTTCCCCGCTTTTCCCATTCAGAAAATCTACCTCATTCTGCAGCCCGTGAAACGGTGTTGCTGGAAGATGAAGAGGACGAGGAAGATGAACCGGGACCATTTTTCAGCACTTTTGGACTGGGGCTGGGGGGGCTTGGAAACCTCGACAGCGACAATCTCGCCATAACAGGCTTTGTAGGAAGTGTTTTGGAGATCGGGCCTACTGTTCAGGGAAAGATAATCCTTGATCTCACCACAGATTTCAGAGATGCACTTTTCACAAATGCCAAACTGGGAGTAAATTTCCTGGCACCAACTGCTTTCGCCTCTCCCTATTTGGGGCTGGGGCTGGGGTTGGGGTATGCACGGGGAGCAGGCGAAAACCTCTTCGGTGTTACCGTGGCCGGTTCCCTGGGGCTTATACTTCTGCGTACCTCCTCGATACAGCTCGACTTGGAGGGCAACATAAACGCCATGTTCAATACAACCGATGAAGGGGTTCCCTTTGCCTATAGTCTCAGACTGGGAGTGTTGTACTAAATCTCTAATCAGCTGAAAAAAATTCCAAAAAAAAATTAAAGAACCAAGAAAAACCGCCGATATCCTTAATAGGAGAATGTGTTTGACCGATACAGCCTCAGGGCAAAAAAGAAGACAAAAGCAAAAAGGAGAGTGCTTTTGTCCTCTAAAAGGAGAAACGGCAATTTCTCATTAAACTGTATCGGTATAATCCTGGAAAACTTTAGCAAGGGATTGCAAATGTCTGTCAGGCGCAGGGAAGCTGTGGACCAATCATGGTCAGGAAAAAAAGCAGATAAAAAATCTGCAGAGAATGATATGGCTCCTTCTGAAAGACTTGAAATGCTTAAGAATATCAGAAAAAGAATAAACAAAGGGTTTTACAATTCTGATTCAGTGCTTGAGGATCTCAGTCATGCCTTTGCCAAAGCAGTCGATTCCTCGCTTTAGTCCGATACATGCACAATGTGAATGTTTGTGCGGGCATGATCACTTCTTACTCTCTGCGTTATCCTTCAAAATAAATAATAATAAAAAAATGGGCTCCCACTGCTGCAATTTCATAACAACAGAATTGACATAATCTTTCCGGAACTGTAAAATTCAATAACCCGATGTCACAAAGAAATTCCTTAAAGGCTTTGAAAGGTGGAGTTAATGAAATTTTCTGCCAAAACTGCTTCCATGCTCATTTTGCTTTCTCTCCTGTCCTGCTCACTAAACCGGAAATCAGAATTTGAAGTGCAGATTGTGGTTGGGGAAGCTAACCTTAAACGTTCGTCCGGAGCAGAGCCCCTTAGAGCTTTGCAAGGTCTTGGAGCTACTGATACAGTGGAGGTGGGTGCAGAGTCAAAGATAAAGATAGAGAGCAGAAGCGGCGGGGTTCTGTACGTATTGGGGCCTGCCTTGTTTTCGCTCCAGCCATTTTTATCAGAAAATGTAAAGATCATGCTCCATAAGGGAGAGGTTTGCGCAATCTTGTCAGAAGAAGAAAGTTTTTATATTCAAACTCCTTATATTCAAATAGAAAGTAAAGCATCTCAAATATCTGTTTATTACAGAGAGAGGGAGAAGGGTACTGTTGTTGCTGTTCTTTCCGGGGAAGCATATGTTGGGTCCGGGGGTCAGATGCATAGGTTGGTTTCCTGTGAAACAGCTTCTTTTTCAAATCAGGAGAAAAATGATATCTCGCACACAAACCCTGCTGTTTACGAACATCTGAAAAACTGGGTGGGTATAAGCGTTGTCGAAAAACCGGTCCGTCAAAATAACTGCGTAGAGAAATTTATCCTTTTTGAAGAGAGTCCTTCTGAAGAACCGGAGTTTCAGGAGGAGAGTGAGGAGAGTGAGGAAAACCAAATTTCGGTGAAGCAGTACAAAGTTGCACCACGGCAGGTTTCTGTAGACAAGCCTCCTTTGGCCCGCTTAAATATATCTCCCCGGCTGGGTGAGGCTGGGGAAGAGATTTTGCTGGATGCTGGTTTAAGCAGAGATGCCCAGGGTTTGGCTGAACATCTTATGGTTAGATGGGATCTCAATGGTGACGGGGTCTGGGATTTGCCGCAGGAGGGAGAATACTCATCCAAAAAGCAGATTCTTCACACCTTTGACCATCCCGGTGTCTATAACGTCTCTGTTGAGGTCAGGGATAGAATGGGCCGGCATTCAGTTGCTTCAAAACAACTTGAGATAAAAGAGGCCATAAGAGTTGAGGAGATCAGCGGGCCTTTGCAGGCTTACACCGGTCAGCAGATTGAGTTTGCACTGAAGATCTCTTCCGGTTTGGACAGAATTGATCAGTTTCGCTGGGAGTTCAACAAAGAGGGCTTCGGTAAAATTGAGAAAACCCACCAGCCTTCAATCTGGCTGGATTTTGATCAGCCCGGAGAATACATGCTTTCAGTGTATCTGTCAGGGGAACCGGAATCAGAAATGTCAAAACAATTTCAATTCCGAATCGTAGATAGTCCGGTGGAGGTGAGTGCCGGAGGACCATACAGCGGCCGTACCTATCACCCGGTTGTGTTTGAAGGTAAGGTGCAAAGCAGTTTCAGAAAAGTTGAAAAAATGGAGTGGGATTTTACCGGAACGGGAGTTAGCGATTTTTCAGGGGTAAGTTCTGTCTCAGAGTATATATTTAATGAGCCGGGTGTGTACAGGGCTGTTTTCACTGCAGAATTTGATGATGGTACCAGGGTTGCAGACACTGCAATTGTAACCATTGAACACAGGCCACCGCTGGCGAATGCTGGAGAGGATGTTGCCTCCAGGCCTGGAAGAAGGGTAAGGCTTGCTGGAACCGGCGATGATCCGGAGGGAAGGATTATAAGGTATGAGTGGGATTTTGGTGGAAACGGAGAGTTTGACTGGAGTTCCGGTGAGAGTGGGGAGGTTACCCACAGATTTGATGAGTATACAAAGGCCGTTTTGAAGGTGACCAATGAGTATGGGGTGTCTGCTCTGGATACGGTTAATATCATAATCTGCCCACCGGAAATGGCTCTTATTGAAGATGGTAAGTACTGTATAGATATCTACGAATGGCCAAACAAGCGTGGGACGGTTCCTGAGGTTAATGTCACTTATCAGGAAGCAAAGGACTCCTGTGAAAGGGTGGGAAAAAGGCTTTGTACACCGCAGGAGTGGGAAATGGCATGCCGGGACTCAAGAGACAGAAACTCATACCCTTATGGTAGAAGGTATGATACAGACAAGTGTAACACATTGGGTAATCCTTTTGTTAAAAACCAGATCGCTCCCTCAGGGACCTTTCCTGATTGTGCCGGACGATCAGGGATTTACGATATGAGCGGAAACGTGGCAGAGTGGACATTTTCGGAAGACCGCGATAAGGCTTTCGTGTACGGTGGATTTTATCAGAGTGGTGAAAATGAGAGCAGATGCGACTCAAAGCTTCTGCTTGAGAAAAACAGGAACTATTTTTATACAGGGTTCAGATGCTGCAAATAATTTTAAATAAGATAAATACGTATAGCTCAGCAAAAAACCGCTGGTGGTTGCCGGCAGTCACGGGTTTACTGTATTCTCTTTGCATGCCGCCGTTTAACAGTTTTTTTAATCCTCTGTTTACTCCGTTTCCACTGTTTTCTTTTGTCGCGCTGATACCGCTACTCTTTTTTGCAACCAGAAATCCACGGAAAAAAGCTGCTGTTCATACTTTCATCTACCTGTTTTTCATGTCTTTGGGGCAGTATTACTGGATCGGGTTTGTGACTGTTAACGAATTGTGGCTGCTGATACTTCTGGGCACCTTTTTGATCTCTATTGCAGTAGGGCTATTCTATTTCGTTTCTGCTGCAGCCTTTAGAGTACTGAGCAAAAATCTCCCACGGGCATATCTGTTTATCTTTCCTGCAGTATGGGTGATGGTGGATTATTTGCGTACTTTGAGTGATATCTCATTTCCATGGGCCTTAATCGGGTACAGCTCTGTAGGGATCCTTCCTCTGGCTCAGCTTTCATCTGTAACGGGGGTTTGGGGGGTCACTTATTTGATTGTGCTGGGAAATGTTCTGTTATATGAATATCTCAGGGCTGTAAAAAATGGCTCCTCCCAAACTAAGGCAAAGGGAATCAACTTTGCGATGTGGGCTGTTTCCGTACTTCTGATCTCTGCCTGGGGTTGGGCGAGAATGGGCAGTGATCTGGGTGAAGAGAGGGCAAAAATCACTCTGCTTCAGACTTATATGGATCAGTTTAACTGGACCAGAAATTCAATCGATTCCGCTTTCACCATAACCGATTCAATGGTTTATGTTGCTGCTGCCGATGAGCCTGATCTGATTATACTCCCCGAAAGTGCCCTGCTCTGTTACCTTGACAGGCAAGTGAAGTATCGCGATCAGGTAAAATCATGGGTGGATAACACAACTATTCCTATGATACTGGGTTCACTTCACTGGGATTTTGCTCCGGAAGAAGCTTGGCAGGATTATTATGTCTACAACTCTGCTTTTTTGGTTAAGCCGGGTGAAAGCCTTGAACCTTATCACAAAAAAAAGCTTGTCCCGTTCAGTGAAGCGATGCCTTTTGAAGCTCAGATACCGATTCTTTCACGGGTAAATCTGGGTTCGGCCGGGTTCAGAAGAGGAACAGCAGAAGGGCTTTTTTCGGTAAATGAATCCATCAAAGCCTCTCCAAATATCTGTTATGAGATAATCTATCCCTCTTTTGTTCAGAAGCGTTTGCCGCAATCGGTTAATTTGCTTGTAAATATCACCAACGATGGGTGGTTTGGACGATCTTCTGGTCCGTTTCAGCATGCTGCAATGGCACAGATGCGTTCGATTGAAAATGGGGTCTCATTGGCCAGATCAGCAAATTCGGGTATCAGCATGAGTGTTGATCCTTTAGGGCGTGTGATTAACAGAAGTGGCTTGTATGAAAGGGTTATTATAACCGATGAGGTCCCTCTTATCCGTATCTCCACTTTTTACTCCCGGTTTGGAGACTGGTTTGTGTTACTCTCATTTGTGCTGACCATTTTTGGTGGGGTAAGCATTGGGATTAAAAAGAGCAGGTTTGGCAAAGACAGATAAATGAGGTGTCCGCTTGTATTTCCTATCTCTTCCAAATCGTCTGGCCAATTGATGTAAATACCAAATGAGTTACCGGTGTTGTGGTGAATATATTATATGCAAATTCCTCATCATTCCTCATCCCATACTCACTTATGTATATTATCTCTTTAGAACCGATCTTTTTGCAGAATATGAAATGGAGCAATTACCGTAAGGAGTGTTTTTAGCTATGCTTGATATCCAGCGTATAAGGGAAAATCCGGGGTTGATTGAGGATGCCGCAGCAAGAAAAAAGAGCCCTGTAGACATAAACGCAGTGCTTGAACTCGATCAGAAACGGCGCGAGATGATCCGTGAAGTGGAAAGGTTGAAAAGTGTCAGAAACAGTCGCTCCAAAGAGATCTCTCAGTTAAAGAAGGAGAAAAAGGACGCTGCGGATCTGATCAGAGAGATGAAAGAAGTCTCTGAATCAATAAAGACCATGGATGAGAGAGTGGTTGGTCTGGAAAGTGAAATGAATGAAGTGCTGATTCGCATTCCCAATGTACCTCAGGAGAGTGTACCTCGTGGGGAAAGCGAGAATGACAATGTGATTGTTTCAGAGTGGGGGGAGAAGCCGGAGTACGGTTTTAAACTGAAGGACCACCTGGAGTTGGGGGAATCTCTTGATATAATCGATTTTAAGAGAGGCGCTAAGATCTCCGGTGCAGGATTTCCTGTACTTAAAGGTCACGGGGCATTGCTTGAACGGGCTCTTATAAACTTTTTCCTCGATACTCATACTTTAAAGAACGGATATACAGAGATATTTCCCCCATTTCTGGCAAACAGAGCGAGTCATTTCGGAGTAGGGCAGCTTCCCAAAAACGAGGACCAGATGTACTTTGTCGGCAAGGATGATCTTTTTTGTATTCCTACCGCAGAAGTTCCGGTAACCAATCTCCATCGGGAAGAGACTCTTGAAGTAAACGAACTTTCTTTGAAATATTGTGCATACAGCGCCTGTTTCAGGCGTGAGGCTGGCTCATATGGAAAGGATACCAAGGGGTATCTGCGTGTGCATCAGTTCAATAAAGTGGAGCTTGTCAAAGTTACAGAACCCGAAAAGTCAGATGAGGAGCTTGAGGCATTACGTCAGGATGCAGAGGATATACTTAAGGCTCTGGGTTTAAAATACAGGGTTCTTGAATTATGTGATGCAGATCTTTCCTTTGCATCTGCAAAATGCTACGACCTTGAAGTGTGGGCTCCGGGTGAAGGACGTTTTCTGGAAGTATCTTCATGCAGCAATTTTGAGGACTTTCAGGCCAGAAGAATGAATATGCGTTACAGGCCCGGAAAAGGTGAACGCCCACGTTTTGTTCATACTCTGAACGGAAGTGGTTTGGCTACAGCAAGGATACTTGTCGCCTTGTTGGAAACATTTCAAACTGAAAAGGGTACGGTTATGATACCGCCTCCTCTTCAACCCTACATGCATGGTTTAAAGGAGATTACACCCTGAAGTGATATTTACTTTTTTGAATAAATTAAAAAACAATCGTCAGTTCAAGGATTTTTTTCTGCAGACCAGAATGTTTTCAGTAAGAAATATTCTGCTCGTAATCTGTCTTGTATGGCTTGTTTTCTATCTGTTGTTTGTCTATACACTTAAGTCAAATCTGGACAGTCAGACAACTCAGCTCTCACAAGCAAGAGCTGAGCTTATCTCTATGAAAATTTCGGTTATGGATGAGCATGAGAAGCTGATCGAGGTTTTCAATGAGGTTATGGGCAACTCATGCAATCCGGTTATCATTGTAGACTCTGAGGGTATTCCTGTTTATTGGAAAGATATCGGGACAACCCTTTTGGGTTCATCTATGTCTTACACCGACAACGCTTCGGATGAGGAACTGGAGAAGGTCAGAAATCTGGCCCGTAAAATGAGAGGAAAAAACACACCTTTTTTAATCGATACCGGCTCTGAGGTATACGGCAGCCTTGAATTAGTCTATGCAAACAGTTCGACTGTTCAGATGCTTGCGTGGATGCCGTTTGTGGAGATTGGTCTTGTTGCTGTGATTATTTTACTTATCTATATCTCTTTTCGAAGTATAAGAATTACGGAAAGAAGCAATTTGTGGGTTGGCTTGGCAAAGGAAACTGCTCATCAGCTTGGCACTCCGATTTCTTCCCTTATGGGGTGGTCAGAATATCTGCGTGCTGTTTGTGAACAGTGTCAGTCACAGCTTGAATTCGGAACAAATAATGAGGTATGCAGGATTTGCGACGATATCGATTATGATTTGAAAAGGCTTAACAAAGTAGCAGCAAGGTTTAGTCAGATCGGCTCGGAGCCGGACCGTCCGTTGTGTGATATTAGAGAAGTGCTCAATGACACCATAGATTATTTCAGGGTACGCCTTCCACTTCACAAAAGAAAGATTGATCTTACAACTGATTTCGCTGTTGTGCCGCTTCTGCCACTCAACAGAGATCTTGTTAGTTGGGTTATTGAAAACCTGATTAAAAACTCAATCGATGCAATAAGTTCTTCTGAGGGCCAAATTACCATGGCTGTACAGTATGTGTCAAGCGAAAAAGTCATACGTTTCACACAGAAAGACAATGGTAAAGGTATATCAAGAGAGCAGCAGAAACGGGTGTTCTCTCCCGGTTTTACCACCAAAAAAAGAGGATGGGGGCTTGGGTTGACTCTGGCAAAGAGGATCATTGAAGATTATCACGGGGGTAAGATATATGTCGATTGGTCACAGAAACAGAAGGGGACTGAGATAGTGATTGAGTTGCCGGTTTCCCCGGAGTCTCATAAAGTATGCAAAAGTAAGGAGTTTGTGAAAGTATGACCGTGTCCAGGAAAAAAGTTTTGTGGGTCGATGATGAAATAGAGTTTCTCAGGGCGCATATCCTGTTTTTAGAGACGAGGGGTTACAGTGTGTTTCCTGTCTTCAGTGGAGATGATGCTGTACAGTTGATCAAAGAAAATGGTGATGACTACGATATTGTGCTGCTCGATGAGCAGATGCCTGGTAAAGACGGACTTACCACTCTTGAGGAGATAAAGGAAATTGCACCATCACTGCCGGTCGTTATGGTGACAAAGAGCGAAGAAGAAGAGGTGATGGAAGCCGCACTGGGATTGAAAATAGACGGCTATCTTACAAAACCGGTTAATCCAAGTCAGGTACTGCTTGTATGTAAAAGACTGCTTGATTGCAACCAGCTCATCTCCAAACAGCTTAAGGAAAAATACCTCAGAAGTTATACTGAAATCAGAAGCCGTTTTTCTGCAGCTCTTAATGTGGCTGCCTTTGCCAGAATTTTTGATACTTTAAGTAAATGGAGCATCGAGCTTGCAGATGTGGAGGATGAAGGTCTTAGACAGATGCATGCCGGGTTGATCTCTGACTGCAATACTCTATTCTGTGACTTGGTTTCTGAGCAGTACCCCAGGTGGATTAAGGGAAAAGGGGGTCGCTCTGCAATGGCAACAGATGTTCTTGAAAAAATCGTGGTGCCAAGAATCGGACAGGGCGAAAAAACAGTAATGGTTGTTTTGAGCGGAATGAGAATCGATCAGTTTATGGATATTGAACCTGAACTCAGAAAAATTTTCAAAATAGATAAAAAATTATTCTGTTCGGTTTTGCCTTCAGACCTGAGATACTCAAGAGCATCACTGTTTACAGGTATGTACCCGGATAAGATACACAAGCTAATGCCTGATGTTTTTGAAGCTGATGAAAAGGTTTTGGCAGAAAAAGGGAAAGAGTTGCTGCTTCTGGGGCTTGAGAAGTTTGGAATAGGGGAAGACGATATATTCTATGAAGACGTTGCTAAAGGCTATACTCTTGAAGATATTAAGAAGGTTGTAGACATTTCGGAAAAGACACCTTTGACCGTTATTGCAATAGATATTGTAAAGCAGTTCATGAGCATGAGATCCGCCGGTACAATGCTCAAGGAAATTGCCTCTGATGAGAAAGCTCTGAGGAGTTTTACCACTTCATGGTTCAATACTTCTTCTGTACTTCAGCTGCTTAAGAGTTTGTCAAATGCTGGAAGAAGTGTGATAATTACATCAGATCATGGGCACATACTGTGCTCAAGAGGTACTGAAGTATATGGGGTAGATAATATCGGGCAGAACCTGCGCTGCTTGTTTGATCAGAAAATAAGTGCTGATGAAAGAAGAGTTGTGTTTCTGCAGGAACCAGCTCATTATGGCTTGCCAAATTTCTCTCCTGAAACGAGATGTGTAATTGCAAGAGAGAATTACTACTTTATTTATCCTGAGGAATTTGAAAACTACCGGGAACAATATCTGAATAGCTTTCAGTGTGGTGGAATTTCAATGGATGAGATGATTATGCCGCTATATATCTGCAAAAGCAGATGAGTCTTGAGATGATACAATATGATTAAGGAAAGTAAATCAGCAGAAGAAACAAGAAAACTGGGCGCTGCTTTAGCCCGTAAAGCAGCGCCTGGTAATGTATTTGCTCTGGTCGGTGATCTTGGATGCGGGAAAACTGAGTTTGTTAGAGGCTTTGTTCATGAATTGTTCCCTGAAGCCGTGGTTAGAAGTCCCACGTTTTCTATCGTAAACTCATATGGGCCATCTTCTTTTCCTCTCTATCACTTTGACTTTTACAGGCTATGTGATTTTTCTGAGCTCGATCAGATCGGTTTTGAAGAGTATGTCGCTTCTGAAGGTGTGTGTCTCATAGAATGGGCCGATATGTTCTCTGACTGTTTACCGCCGGGGACTATTATAATTGAATTTCTCCAAACTGATTTGGACAAACGGACAATCAAGTCTGATTTTGATTGGTAATATCTCTGTTTTGTACTGCTATTCAGTTATTCCAATGCAAATTTTTGTTCCGCAGGGTTGATCATAGTAGCCTCGTAATAATTTGGCCCTTAGCAGTTTCTCACTCTGCCCTGATATATTTCTCCTCACAGTAAACCGGTTACAGGCGGGTAAAATGTACATGGATTGAGGTTGGATGAAGTGTTCTAATCTTCTGAACTGAAAAAGTGGTTCTTTTTATCAAGCAGCCATCGGGCATGATTTCTATAGACGGTATTCATGAAAACTGTTGATTGGTCCTCATAGGGGTTGATTCTGGTCGCTTGTGTCAAAAGCTCCCTGAAACTCTGTTTGTCGTTCTCTTTTACTGCAAAATTCAGAGCGCCGGAAACAAAAGTTGAGGCGTTTTTACCGGAAGAGTATGAGAGTGCTTTTTGGAAGTGTTCTTTTGCCTTGTCCATATCGCCCCCAAGGGAGGTTGGTGCGGAAGAGAGATACAGAGACAACGCTTCATGAGCGGCACCTTCACCGAAATCGCTTTTAAGGGATATGGTTTTGTGGAGCAAGGCTGCGGGCCGACGCACTGAAAGCCCGAGTGCAAGATCTCTTCTGTCTGCTCTTATTGCTCCAAGCCAGGCAACAGAGCTCCAGTAAAGATAAGAGGTATCAGATATTGAAACTTGTGAGAGAGCTGAGTCGATGCAGCCTGTTCTTATACTATCTGTAATACCAGGATAGAGGATTTCAAGACCTCGAAGAACGTGATCCCGTCCCCGCAGGTAGTGATTTTTTGCTCTTCTGCGTAGTATCGCAGCCTGTGGGTCGTTGTGCATTTGCAGGGTATCCGCGGGTAGCATAAGAAAAATGTGTGCATTGAGTATAAATAATTTCCCGGTGGTAAGATGGAGCTGAGGGTTATTGCTTTCCTGTTGAAGCAGTGTCTCGTAAAATTTCATTGTGAAGGGAAGTGCTTCTCTAATAAGCTCCGGATCGTCTTCACCGGTTAGAAAGGCCGCTTCACCTGAGAGACTTTCAGTTAAATTCCTCATTACCATTTTTCTTGGCGAACAACTGATTGAGAATATGGACAAACTTATAAGCAGAAGAATAATTTTCATAGTTTTGATACGTATTATTTGGGTTAAGGGGTTTGGTGACATCCCGTCGCAGGATCATCATTCTTACATAAAAATTACTTTAAGGCACTTGTGAAAACATATTTTATCGGCTTAGGACCGCTTTATGTTTTCACTTTCTAAGAGGAGGAGATTCTCCATGGATCTTGACAAAGTAATACGCAAGGTGCCTGATTTTCCTAAACCGGGCATTCTTTTCTATGACATTACCAGTATCTTCACCAATCCGGAAGCTTTGAGGTATGTAGTCGACACTATGATCAATGAGTATAAGGATACCGGAATTGATGGAGTGATTTCCATAGAGAGTCGTGGGTTTCTTTTAGGTTCATGTTTTGCCTATAACAAACAGGTGCCTCTTGTACTTGCACGCAAGCAGGGTAAATTGCCGGGTAAGACGATATCTCAAAGCTATCTGCTTGAGTATGGAGCTGCAACTCTTGAAATTCATGAAGCGGATCTTATTCCGGGTAAACGATGGCTCGTAATTGATGATCTTATTGCCACAGGCGGAACTCTTGAGGCCGTGGCCTCAATGATTGAAAAGGTAGATGCCAGTGTCGCCGGTATTTTTTCCATTGTAGGATTACCATTTCTTAACTACCACGAAAAGATCGGCAGGTATAATCCTGTCACTCTTATAGATTATGATTGTGAATAGATGTTTATTCACGGGGAGAATACGGGAATGCTTATTAAAGATGTATTGTCAATGCCTTCAGCCGGAGCACAAATAAAGGTAAACGGGTGGGTGAGAACACGCAGAGATGCCAAAGAATTCTCTTTTCTGGAGATCAATGACGGCTCTTCCCTGCAGGGACTTCAGGTGGTCATCCCCGGCACTCTGGAAAATTACAAATCAGAGGTTTATCACCTCACTACGGGAAGCAGTGTAACTGTTGAGGGGCTTGTTGTCGAATCACCCGGAAAGGGGCAGAACTATGAGCTGCAGGCAACTTCTGTTAAGGTATATGGGATTGCTCCAGGTGACTATCCTTTGCAGAAGAAAAGGCACAGCTTTGAGTTCCTAAGGGAAATAGCTCATTTGAGACCTCGTACCAACTCTCTGGGAGCTGTGGCGCGGGTAAGGAGTTCTCTTAGTTTTGCTGTACACAAATTTTTTTCCGAACGCAATTTTCTGAACGTGCACACCCCTGTTATTACCACCAGTGATTGTGAGGGTGCTGGTTCGATGTTCAGAGTCACTACAATCGATCCTGATCAGCCATCTGCAAAAGAGCACGGGAAGATCGACTACAGCAGGGATTTTTTCGGAAAACAGGCTGCCCTGACCGTAAGCGGGCAACTTGAAGGGGAAGCATATGCACTGGCGATGGGACGAATTTATACCTTTGGCCCGACATTCAGAGCTGAAAATTCCAACACCCCAAGGCATCTGGCTGAGTTCTGGATGATAGAACCTGAAATGGCTTTCTGTGATCTGGATGGTGATATGGATCTTGCAGAAGAGTTTGTCAGATATCTGGCTTCGTATGTATTGGAGAACAATTCTCAGGATATAGATTTTTTCAACACCAGAATCGATAACTCCGTTTTGGCCACACTTGAAAAAATCTCATCCGAACCATTTGTCAGAATAAGCTACACTGAAGCTGTTGAGTTACTTGAGTCAAGTAAAGAGAAGTTTGAATATCCTGTGGGCTGGGGTAAGGATCTGCAGACAGAACATGAACGGTATCTCACAGAGAAAGTTTTCAATAAGCCGGTTATTGTATTTAACTACCCCAAAGAGATCAAGGCATTTTACATGCGGCAAAACGATGACGGCAGGACTGTGCGGGCAATGGATCTTCTTGTACCAAGAATAGGCGAGTTGATTGGAGGAAGTGAGCGGGAAGAACGCTACGATGTTCTGGTGCAGAGAATGAAAGAGAGCGGTCTCAATGAAAAGGATTACTGGTGGTATCTTGATCTGAGGAAATATGGAACCGTGCCACATGCTGGTTTCGGACTGGGTTTTGAGCGGCTGCTTCTGCTGGCTACCGGGATGCAAAACATAAGGGATGTGATTCCTTTTCCGAGATTTCCAGGAAATGCAGAGTTTTAAATTCTGATCTCTCTTCCCGAATGATGGGTTTGAGCCCCCGATGGCTGAAACCCTCTTTTCTTACCTGTACTTAACGTACCCTTTGAATCTTCTGTGAAACCACCCAAACCAGTGTCCCGGGGCATTGCTTATCAGCTCAGAGAGCACATCGTTGTGGAGGTGTTGGATTCTACTGATAGCAGCCTCTTCTGTGAGACCGGTGGTATCGGGATTTGGGATCTCTTTTATACGGATATCATAGCTGTAGTCATCGTTCATCAAGGCATATACAGAAATTACTGCCGCACCGGTTTTGTGTGCAAGCCCTGCGACTGTGCGCACTGTGTTAGCTGGTTTCCCGAGAAAGGGAGTCGGTGTGCCCATTTTCCCAAAGTGCTGGTCTATCAAGATAGCCACCATTTCGTTTTTTTTCAGGGCGCCAAGCATTTTTCTCAGGCCTTTGTTAGTGTATATAGTCTTTACACTTGCGGATGTCCTTTTTTTCAGAAGCCAGGATTCCACAATATTATTTCGCATCGGTTTGGCTACGACATTCACTTTACCTATGTGTGAGCCGAAAATGTCAGCCAGAAGTTCCCAGTTCCCAAAATGTGCAAGAAGAACGATAATCCCCTTGTTTTTGCTGAATGATGAGGTGAATATTTCAAGATTGTGGATCCGGTGAGGCGGGAGTTTCTTTTTATTGCGGAGGAAATCTATCAGGTAAAGGCCCATAGTTCTATAGAGCGTTTTAAGAAACTCCGAGTGCTTTTCATCTGGAATAAGCTCTGTATGTTGAATGTTTTTAATTACAACAGAGCGGTATATTCCGCACAAATACATGACTTTACCAGCTATAATGCCGAGAAACAGAGCTGCTCTTCTGGGGAGTGCACTGATGAAAAACTGGAGTATCCGCAGAAGAGCAAATTCCGTATAATATGACAATTTTCTGAATAGTGTATGTTTCATCTTGTGATTTTCAGGCTGTCGGAGCTGTAAGGTTTTTCTCAATTTCGTCTCTGACAAGAGATGAAATTTCTGCTTTTGTCATACCTTTGAGATTTTTCGGGTCAACAGGCTCTGAAATCTTCAGTGTGATTTCTCCGGGAATGATTTTGGTGGATTTCTTAGGAAGCACTCTTGCACTTCCGATTATTGTAACCGGGACAATTTTCACTCCAGCTTTGATTGCAAGTGAAAAGCTGGCGGTTTTAAATTTTTTCAGCTTGCCATCTTCGCTTCTGGTGCCTTCTGGAAACAGGATAAGTGATACCTTTTCTTTGTGAAGGGTTTTGACTGCTCTTTGTATGGATTTGTGAGCATTGCGGGCATTTGACCTGTCAATCCAGGTGTGTCCTACAGCCCGGAGTCCCCATCCAAACAATGGTATCATGAACAGTTCTTTCTTTGCGATAAAGCTTACCGCGTGGTGAAGACCGGAGTAGAGTGCGGGTATGTCCAGAGCGCTTTGGTGGTTGGCAAAGAACACATATCTTTCGTCGGGACTGAGTTTCTCTTTGCCTATAACCCTAAGCTTAACTCTTCCGATTGCAAGAAGATGGGTGTTCCAGGCCTGGGCTACTTTTCTGGCGTTATTCTTTGTAAAAAGGCTTAAAATGATGCAGGTCATTGCATACAAAGTTGTGCTGATAACGGTCCATATCACAAATAAAAAGGAGTGAAACAGGCTGCCCTTTTTTATGTGTTTGTTTTTGCTATCCATACATTTTCCTTTCCGATTTTTGTCCGAAGTTGCTCAAGAAACTCACTCTGCGGGGAGACACTGAAACGTTTTGCCCTGATCTTGTATTCATTCTGAGCTGCTGTTGTCAGGTGAAAAATCACAGAGCATTGCCCACTGTTACTGGTAAGAATATCCTGTATCTCTACAATAAAGTCTTTCTCAAGCCCCAGGGTGTTGAGTTGTAAATGAATGCTTCTGGTTAATTTCTCCCGTGCTTCCGAAAGAGCAATGCAGTTGTCTACCCGTAATTTAGGTTTTTCATCATTACCTTTTTTGCTGATCTGCCCATGAACCAAAATCATGGAATCTTCTGTCAGAAGGTGACTGAATTTCTCGTAGGAATCCCCGAATACAAGCAACTCAATCTCTCCCCCCATGTTTTCAAGCTGAATAAAAGCCATCTGACGGCCGTCTTTTTGAACACTTGTTTTTATTCTGGTAATCATTCCCCCCACTGTGGCCATCGAATTCTCTTTTATCTCCGGCAGTTCATGGTGTTCGAGAGAAATGGTGGAAAAACCCTGAATCTCATCACTGTACCTCTCAAGGGGATGGCCGCTGATGTAAAATCCAAGGATCTCCTTTTCTTTTTGCAGAAGAGTATTATAGGGCCAGGGTTCAACCCCCGGAAGGGGAGGCTCGGGAATATTCACCGCTGAAGCGCCGTCTGTATCGAAGAGGTTTTCGAAGAGGTTTGCCTGACCCGATATCCTGTCTTTTTGAAAACTGCTTCCATACTCTGTCGCCTTATCGATTGCTTCGATAAGCTGAGCCCTGGTTCCCTCAAGGCTGTCCATTGCTCCGGCACATATAAGTGATTCAAGTGCTTTTTTACTCACCTTACTGAGGTCCACTGATTTGCACAGGTCAAATATCGATGTGAAACTCCCTTTGTCTTTGCGGCTGCAGATAATTGCTTCAGCAGCTTTGCCCACATTTTTTATCGCCCCCATGCCCAGTCTTATATTGCCGTTATCGATACTGCACATATATTCACTTCTGTTGACATCGGGAGGAAGTACCTTGATCCCCATACGGTCAATTTCGTTTTTAATAATAAGGAACCCATCGGGAGTTCCCATAAAGGATGTCAGGTTAGCGGTCATATATTCAAGCGGGTAATGGGCCTTGAGATAGGCAGCCTGATAAGAGACATGTGCATAGACTGTGGCATGTGCCTTGTTGAATCCGTACTGCGCAAATTTTGCCATAAGGTCAAAAACACCTTGGGCGATCTTGCCATCAATGCCCTTGTTTTTTGCACCCTCTACAAATTTTTGTCCCATTTCCTCCATGGTTTCCGCTTTTTTCTTACCCATGGCTTTACGCAGAATATCTGCCTGACCAAGTGTAAACCCACCCATCATCTGGGCGATACGCATCACCTGCTCCTGATATATGATAACCCCGTAGGTAACTTCGAGGATATCGGCAAGCATTGGGTGGAGATAGGTGATCTCTTCTTCCCCATGTTTACGATGTATAAAGGTGTCGATGTTCTCCATGGGACCGGGGCGGTAGAGCGCGGCCATAGCGATAATGTCCTCGATGCAGGTAGGCTTGAGTTTGCGCAAATAATCCTGCATCCCCTTGGATTCAAACTGAAAAACTCCCGTCGTCTCTCCCCGGGCAAACAGCTGATAGGTTTCCTGATCGTGATCCGGAAGTTTCCAAAGGTCAATTATCTTGCCGTGATATTTTTGTATAAGACGCATAGTTTCCTGGAGCACAGTCAGTGTGCGAAGCCCAAGAAAATCCATCTTAATCAGACCCACCTTCTCCACATAGTTCATATCAAACTGCGTCATCACAACACCGGACCCGGGTTGTTTGAAAAGTGGTGACCAGTTTACAACATCAGCGGGGGCGATTATAACTCCTCCGGCGTGCATTCCAGCCTGCCGTGCCAAGCCTTCAAGGACTGCGGCATGACGGAAGAGTTCTTTGTACTGATCGTTATTTTGTATAGCCCTTTGAAGTTCGCCGTTATTGTTGATTGATATTTCAAGATTCTTCTCATTGACCATGCCGGAGAGACGGTTGGCTTCGGCTACAGGGATACCCATTGCCCTTGCCACATCCTTGACCACCATCTTAGCCTTCATTCTTCCGAAGTTTATTATCTGGCAAACCGCATCTCTTCCGTACTTGTCAATAACATAGTCAATAACCTTGTACCGGTCCCGATCTGCAAAGTCAATATCAGCATCAGGCATACTGATACGCTCGGGGTTGAGAAATCTTTCAAAAATCAGATCATACTTTATAGGATCGACATTTGTTATCCCTATCACATAAGCCACAAGACTGCCCGCCGCAGAGCCCCTGCAGCCAACCATCACTCCCTGTTCCTGTGCCGCAAGAACAAAGTCCCTTACGATCAGAAAGTAACCGGCAAAGCCCATGGAGTTGATTATATTCAGCTCAAAATCAAGCCTCTCCTCCAGGCCCGGAGTAACGTGAGAGTATTTCTCTTTGAGACCATTTCTGGATAAAACAGTGAGGTAATCCCCGGGACCTTCCAAACCCCGCGGAATCTCCGGAACCGGAAGCTGTGGTTTTTCCATAATCGAGACATTACACCTTTCAGCAATCTCGATTGTGTTGGACATGGCTTCGGGGATGTCGGGAAAAAGCTGTGCCATTTCTTCGGGTGATTTGAAATAAATCTGGTCTGAAGAGAAACGGTATCTGTTAGGATCGTTCATAGTGGTCTGTGTTTGAATACACAGAAGCACTTCATGGGAAACAGAATCCTCTTTGGTAAGGTAGTGGGCATCATTTGCAACAATGAAAGGAACTCCCATTTCCCGCCCCAGGGCTATAAGCTGCTCATTGGCTATGATTTCATCATCTATATCATGGTTCTGAAGCTCGAAATAAAAATTCCCCTCACCAAAGATGGAAAGATACTCCTGGGTGATTCTGCGTGCCTTATTCATATCGCCCGACAGAATCGCCTGAGGGATAGCTCCTGCGACACAGGCTGATGTGGCTATTATTCCTTCACCGTACTGACGCAGAAGCTCCATATCGATTCGCGGTTTATAGTAGAACCCTTCAAGATATCCCAATGAACTCAGCCTAAGGAGATTTTTCCATCCGGTGTTGTTTTTAGCCAAAAGAATAAGGTGGTTATAGTTTCTCTCATCCTTCACGGTGGTTCTGTCTTTGCGAGAATTGGGCGCCATATACGCTTCAAAACCGATAATCGGTTTTATGCCCTTACTCATGCATGTTTCGTAAAATTCCACAGCCCCGAAAAGCCCGCCGTGATCGGTGATGGCAAGTGCAGGCATATCGAATTCAACTGCGCGTTTGACCAGATCGGGTATTCTGATAGCTCCGTCAAGAAAACTGTATTCCGTGTGATTGTGAAGATGAACGAAATTTGAACTCATTTATGTAAGACTCCGATTCGCTTGATCTTTCTTAGATAGAACTGTTTTTTTGTCCTGGTTCGCGGGACTTCCGCCTCCACTACAGGCTCGATCCCCTTCCTAAGGGTAAGGGGGACTATAGTGTAGATATTTTCCTTTATGTATGGGCTTCCCTCATAGTCAACTGTTATTCTTTGACCTGTAAGAATCGCAAAATCGATCACATGAGATATTTCGTTTAGGTCCAGGGATTTGAGGTCTGCTCCGTATTTGGTCCCCTTCATTGGTGCTGAGATCTCTTCACCTTTTTCGGCAAACTCGGTTAACGGTGTCCAGTTCGCCTCACCTGAAGGGGTTTGTTCTGGTTTTGTTTCTTTGCATTGAAAAAATTCATTTTCTGCCGAAGGCATTCTGGGATCAAAACCCAAGCCGGAAAGTATCTCCCGCACCTTGTGTTCGTGTTTGGGGTGAATCCTGAATACCGCATGTGCCAGAACTGGTTCAAGATACTCCCGAAGCTGCTCCAGGGAGGTAAGCTGAGAAGTGATCCTTTCGTCTGATGACACCAGAAAGCTGTCTGAACTCAGGTAAAGACGGGAAAACTCTCTGATCCACTCCCTGACTGTGGTTGTTACATTATGAGGAGCTCCGGTCTGAGAAAACCAGCTCATGATTGCTTCTGAATCTATCCCTTCGCTCAGGGCATTTAAAATGGTTTCCCGGTCTACGGAACCTCTGTATACTTTGTCAAAAGAAAGGAGCCTGCAGATTTGGATATACCCGAAAAGATCTAAAGGTGATGCTTCCTGGGGGAGGATGGTTGAGAAATCCGGCATCACCGTTATCATGCGCTGAATATCTGCAGGGTCGGGGAAATTTTCTATGTGATATGCCGAGGCAAACTGGATATCCCCATTATGCTTTCTTATACTGAGCAGACCAAGTGTTTCAAAAGCCTTCAGTCCGTGGATAAACCCCTTCCTGTCTGACTCCGGGATAAACGATGTAGATAACCAGTGGTTCTCTGAAATTTCCAACACCTCTCGGAGGAGATCGAGTTTAAATGCCCCCGAAAACAAAAGTGCGTATTCCTTCAGGTCTTCAAGCTGCTCATCAGTCTGTTTTCTGAGCCACTCTTTAAGGCAGGTCTGATTGATCAGGTATTGCGATTCGGTTTCAGTCAGAAAATTTTGGCTCAGGCAAAAGCTTGTGAGAAAACCTGAGGAATGCGGATCCTGTGCACCGCTTCGGCCCGAAATTGTGTTGTCGTGAGTTAGTTTTTTGAGCTGATTCAGGGCTTTTCTGGCCAATCCGCCGGTTTTGCTTTTAGTCAGCTGCTTTTGAAAGGCAAGTCCGCATGTAATGACCGTATCATTCACAGGACGCCAGACTGGGATCGTTTCAGGGTGAAGGTTTTTTTGCTCTTTACAGGAGTTGTAAACTGTGCTGGCTAAAAGGGCTCTGAGGCTCTTTTCAAACTGATCAAAGCCAAAGTAGCGAACCGCCCCCGATTCGTCCTTTGCGGTGAAAACCAAAAAAGATTTGACCAGTGGGCTTTCGATGCTTTCAACCGATTCGGCATAAAGCCCCCGCCCCCCTGAAAGATATATCGATGCACATTTGAGCTGAAGGGAACTGTCGAGTTCCATAAATCTCTCTTTAAGAGAGCTGGGTGAAGCGAATTTACGGGAGGCCTCCTCGATCATCGCAGAGGAAAGCACCCGACGTGACTCATCCGATTTTCTGAAAAAATGCTTCAAAACCCATTTAGGAGGAAGCATTTTCAGATATTCGGTGAAATGCAAAGCGCAGGGTGTTTCTACCCTCTTCATATCTCCAGTGCCTTGTTGTGGGTTTGGGTACTTTGTTTGTGATCAGGAATTTAAATCCACCAAATTAGCAGTCATTAAATATATATAGCGGGGAAGCTGTTTTGTAAGAAGGAGATTAGTCAAATGGGTGAATTACTCAGGGGTGTCGATAAACACACCACAACCGGTAAATCTCTTTGCACACAGGATAGTCAAAAATGTATGTTACTACTTCTTATGAAACATTTAAAAAGGGAGTATGCATGATTGATAAAGAATTGCTTGATATCCTTTGTTGCCCCGAAACAAAACAGGATCTTACTTTGATTGAAGGCGAAAAGGTAGCAGAAATCAACAGCAGGATAAAAGAAGGTAAGGTAAAGAACCGGGCAGGGGAAACTGTGAAGGAAAAAATCGATTCAGCTCTGCTCAGAGAAGATAAAAAAGTTCTTTACCCTGTGCGGGAAGATATTCCGATCATGTTGATCGACGAGGCGATTCCCTGCGATCAGTTTGCCTTTTAACCCACCGTCTCACAAATATATACACAACCAGGAGAATGGCGATCAGAACCGCCTGAATCATCATCATGGGGGTGAAAATCGCCGTGCCATTCTCCTGAATCTGACCCCTCAAGATCAGGCTTTGAAGAGAATCGCCACATGCGCTGAATCCATCAATTACCATCTCGTATTTGCCATCTGAATCGGTTTCGAGCATCTCCCATGGTATCACCCATTCGAAATTTATTGCTCCGACCTCTTCATAAAGCTGATCGTTTATGGCAAAGTTATCATATCTTTTTGCCGGAGGAATTTGTACTATAAGCGAGAGGTTTTCATTCAGTGATGAAAAACTGAATATCCACTCAGGGCAGACATTTTTGTTTTGAGTTGAAAAATACCCGGCCGGTCCTTCAGGGGTGTTTATCGCATCCCACACCCATTCATCCTGCCACTCTCTGGCTTCTGCGCTGTTCCACTCCAGCAAAAAACCATCGGGGCTGATTGGTCTGCCATGCTGCTCGATAAAAATAGTGTTATCGGAATAAGCTGAAAAGGCTAAAAACGCCAAAATGCAGAAAAATGTCGGCTTCATAGATCTCCCTTCACCCCTATTTTACACACCTGAATCCCACACTCACCTCCGCAAACCCCGGTGAAAACCAGTTGCGGTTGGTGGTGCGAAGCTCTGAAGGTCCGCTGTACCATCCGCCGCCCCGTATCGTTCTGTACTGACCTGCCCCCGGCCCCCTGGGGTTGGAATCGGAGTAGTGGGCGTAAGCTGTTTTTTCGTAGAAATCGGAGGTCCACTCCCACACATTGCCTGTCATATCGTATAAACCCCACCTGTTAGGTGTGCATGATCCCACCGGGCGGGGGCCGTTACTGTTTTGGTCTGTGCATCTGTCGGGAAAATCGTCTCCCCATGAATATCGGTTATCTGTACCGGCTCTGGCGGCGTATTCCCATTGAGCTTCACTGGGCAGTCGCATACCCGCAAACCGGCAAAAGTCCCTTGCCTGAAACCATGTAACACAGATTATCGGGAATTGCTCATTTCTGTACTGCAGTGGAACTATTACACTTTTAAAACCATTGCCAGTCCACTGAAAACACTTGCCGTCATCGTAGTGAGCAGGGGTGCATCTGCCAGCCTGAACACACTCGTTGTACATCCCCCAGGTTACCTCTTTGGCATGCATTGAAAACGGGCTTATGTGCAATTCCCTGACAGGACGCTCATCTTCAGCCCCCTCGGTGCTGCCCATTTTAAAGCTTCCTCCAGGGATGGGGACAACTTCCGATACTGAAATAGTGTACAGTAAAACAAGCAAAAAACATGCTAATCCGAAAATTTCAATTTGTGATCTCATATTAGTTCGAAGATTTTTCTATTCCAAAGATAACAACACCAAATAAAATAAAGGCCCCTGCTGCTATAGATGAAAAAATATTACGTTTTCTTGCCGGTTTAGTTGGCTCTGAAATCTCTTGTTCCGTTATTTCACTCTTTTTTACTGCAGACTCCTGTTCCGGGGAGCTCTCCCTAACAGGTTCTAAAGTGATATGCAGCGAATCCCTTTTCCCACCCACCAGCTCTGTTTCTGTTTGCGCAGGGTGATACCCTTCCAGGATTAAGGTGATTGAATAGTGTCCCGGGCGAATCTGCTCATCCAATGGAGTGGTTCCGATTTGCCTGTCAGCGATTAATATTTCTGCTCCGGCGGGCTCGCTTGTTATCAGAAGTGTTGCAGGTTTCTGAAGTTCAAGGAAGATGTCCCGTTCCCCGTAAGCCTCCGCTCTGACCCTCACTCTTCTTCTGAAATGACCAGTTTTGCTTACATCCAGAACATATGTTCCTGTGTCCAGATCTGTTATGGTCACCGGACTTGTGCCATAGTTTGTGCCGTTTAGGGATATGGTTGCTTCAGAAGGCCGGGTGGTGATATTGAGTGTAACGCTGTTTTCTGTGTTTCTCTGAAATGAGGTATCTGCGGTTAAGCTGTCCGGTTCATCGGCGTAACTAAAAGACATTACTGCGCCGATAAGGATGAAAGCTGAAATTGATTTTACCAGGGCTTTGCCCAAATCCATTTAAATGCTCCGTTTTTTATACAGTTTTTGTTTGCTCTTATGCAAAGGGAACCTGCATAGAAGTATATTTCATTAAAATATACAACGGGTTTGTCTCATTTCCATCATACAGAGTAGTTTTCTGTTACTACGGTCTTGTGCACAAATCTGCATGGTTATAATTCAGCTGCTGAAAGGAGATGCTCATGAGTGTGCAGGAAAGAACTCTTGCCATAATTAAGCCGGATGCTGTTGGTAACAAAGTCGCAGGGGAGATAATTTCTATTGTCGAAAAGAGTGGACTTGAAATCAAAGCCATGAAAATGGTTCATCTGAATTCTCTTACAGCCGGGGAGTTTTACGACGTGCACAGGGGGAAGCCTTTCTATGACAGTCTGCTTACTTTCATGTCCAGCGGACCATCTGTAGCTATGGTGCTTCAGGGTGAAAACGCCATTTCAAGATGGAGGGAGCTTATGGGAGCAACAGATCCTCAAAAAGCTGAGCCTAACACTATAAGAAACAAATATGGTAGTGTGGTTCAGAAAAACGCCTGCCATGGTTCGGATTCTCCAGAAAATGCACTGAAAGAGGTATCCTTCTTTTTTCCGTCTGTGGAGCTTTTGTAATAATTGAAAGGTTTGCCTGGGTAACTGTCATCAAAAGAATTTTAAAATCGAAATGCTGAAACTCCCTGCTTATAATATATGTAGCTTGTTTTCGAGGTGCTTTGCACTCTTCGTTCCGGTTATGCTGTTCATCATTTTTGTAGGCACCACCGTCTATCCTGATAGCGGTGATGTCGTCGTTTCCGTTCAAAAAAGTGAACCGGGAATAACCGATAGTGTGAGCTATCAGTCTGATTATATCGAATATGATGCAGTGAAGAGGGAATTCTACCTTATTGGCAGGGCTGTGGTCAGGTATCAGAATGTGACACTGCTGGCAGATACAATAATATACACAACCGAAACCGATCAGTTCAGGGCAACGGGTAATCCTCATTTAATTGAGGGAAATGACACTACTTCCGGCGAATCCATGGTTTACAATATAAGGACAAGGCGGGGGAGAGTGCAGTATGCAACCGCCCGTTTTGATGATGCGTGGTTTAGTGGAAACCAGGTCATAAAAAGTGAGAAAGATGAGCTTTTCGTGGATGAGGGCGATTATACTTCGTGTGAGTATGTAGAAAATCCCCACTATTTTTTCTATGGAAAAAACATAAAAATCGTTCCTGACGACAAAATTATCAGCCGCCCGGTGGTGTTTAATATCGGTGATGCTCCGGTGGCCGTTCTTCCCTACTTCATTTTCCCCCTGGACAGAAGCAGAAGGAGCGGGTGGCTCACGCCTGTATGGGGTGGAAGTCCTGGGAGGGGGGGCTATGTTGATAACGTGGGATACTATTTTGTACCCAATGACTATGTCGATTTTTTGTTGAGCTCAAAAATTCAGGAATTTAACTATTTCGTGCTCAATGCTGAGAGCCAGTACGCACTGAGGTATGTTCTTGATGGGAAAATATCTGCCCGATATGTTCTTGATGAAGATATTTTAAGCCGCAGTCGGATGTGGTCAGTTGATTACAGGCATAATCAAATGCTTACTCCCGATGGTAGAACCCGTTTAAGCGGAAGGGGCAGCATCGTTTCGCAGCGTAATTTCTACCAGAGATTCAGTGAAGACTCCGATGAGTTACAGGAGCAGAACCTTACCGCTAATATGACTCTGAATCACCGTTTCAGTGCTATAAATGCAAGCGCTCTTCTCAGATGGAACAGAACACATAACCTTGTCACTGATCAGATCAGGGAAGATATCCCTTCCCTTGAATTCAGACTTCCCAACCGCCCGCTCTTCTCTGCCACAGCGGGGCAAGACCCTTCCTGGTACAACAAAATCTACTACTCCTATAATACGAGGGCAAATGTGCGAAGAAATGCATACGGTAACGATTCCCTTCCGGGATTTGTTAGACCGGGTATGGTGCATGATTTCAACATGTCCGCCCCACAGACTCTTTTCCGGTATATAACCCTGAACCCAACATTTTCAACCAGTCTTTCATCATTTTACGGGGCCATAGATACAACTGTAAGGGATACCAATTGGGTTAGCCGTACTGTTGAATATGAAATCTCTGATATTTCTGGGGATGAGAGATATCCTGATTATGAGCTGGTTAACATCTCCCCGAACATATTTATTAATGAATATGGGGATATGGATACCACCTATATTGTAACCAAAGTAAGTCAGCCAGAGGCGCATCTGGTGCGCGATACTCTTGATCAGTTTGTTACAACCGGGGCCTGGCAGGCTGGTGTAAACGCATCGACCAACCTCTATGGTACATTCGCCTTTCGTCTTTTCAATATGACCGGTCTTCGTCACACGCTGACCCCAAGTATCGGGTATCAGTATCTGCCGGAGCACAATCTCGACAAGCAGTTCTTTGATATAGGAATTCCCTACACACGCCCAAGGGAACGCCAGCAACTCCTGACCCTGAATATAGCCAATCAGTTTCAGGGAAGGCGTCAGGTGGCTTCGGGTGATAAAGGAAAGACCCGGGAGGAGAAATTCCAGCTGCTCTCTGTGGGGATGAGTACCGCCTATGATTTTGAGGCTGATAACAGACGATGGAGAGACCTGAATCTCAACGCATCAACCTCTCACCGCAACGTAAACGTACGGTTCAATTCCGCTTTCTGGTTGTATGATCAGAATGATCTGCTATCGGCCCCCATAATGAAAAATTACCGGTTGAATATCTCCACCGGGAGTTTCAGGGTCAGAGGTACACTCTGGGATGGGGATCTGCTCTCTTTTGACTCTCACCAGGAATCTCAGTCACCACAAGCTGCTCAGGAATGGAGCCTAAGCATAAATCCCTCCTTTACCTATTCTGCTTCCCGCACCGCGCCGGGAGAACCCTTTGTCCCCTCAAAACAGTATACCCTAAGTGCCTCTGCAGGGTTGAACTTCACCAATAGCTGGTCTCTGAACTGGAACGGGGCGTATAATTTTATAACGGATCAGTTTGTCAGGAACAGTTTTGTGCTCAGGGCTGATCTGGAGTGTTGGGAGATGCAGTTTACCTGGCGTCCTGAAAGACTCAACCCCGGATATCATTTCAGGATAAACATAAAGAAAATACCCGATATTAAGTGGGAGCAACGAGGGTAGGAAGGCTAAAAGGATTGAAACGGCCTATTACGCCTCGGTTTTGAGCATTATTTTCCCCCTGCAGGGTAATTATAACACAAAGAAACTTTTTTTTCTGCATCTTGTGTGAATTTTTCTTATATTACCAATATGTTTGAGTAATTGTACATAAACATGAAGTAACAGTAATCACGGGGAATTGTTTAAAAGAGACTTCTTTTAAGCGTTTAATCATTTAAGCTCCAATTAGGAGGGGGTGCCTTATGTTTCTTAAGATCGTGTCAGTGTGCGCCTTGGTTGCCATGAGCGTTTCTGTTCATGCTGCTGACTTTGCTTTTCCATCTCACATGCCTCCCGGAGGAAAGAGTCCAAGTGAGGTAAATCAGTACATTGTCTTCAATTTTGACGACAATGCGTATTCCGGGTTGTCCGGAACCCAGTTTGAACCGGACCCAAGGGTTGTAAGTAATCCTACTTGGCAGCAACAGGGATTTGTGGGACAGCAGGATGCAGCCTGTGGTCTTAGTATTGAGGCTGGGGAAATGGGTATGTCCTGGGCTTTAAGTACTCTCGCTGGTGGTCAGGCTGATCCTGGTTATCCGACTTTTGATGCAGGTACAGAGTATCCGCCCAGCACTATAGTTGAATTTCAGGGTACATTGTACCAGTCAAACAGATGGGTTCACGGTAGTGAGGGTAATCCCCAGGTAAACACATCAGGCTGGGAAAATCGAGGCCCTGCATCTACCGGTGGCGGCAGCCGCTCAAGAACCAATCCCGACGGTTCAAACATCAGGTTTACTTTCAGTATGCTGTCAGGTCTCTTTGTAGACACCTGGGGTAGAGAGTGGGAATCGAGAGAAAGTAAGTTCGGGTATTTTGTTCCTTCACCCAGTGAAAGCAGAGATCACGACAGAATTGCAGTTTCCTGGGGTAGGGAGATGGGTATCGGTTCCAGTCAGGGTTCTACCGACATTCAGCCAAACCAGCTTGTTGCTGTGGTAAAGCAGGCTATTGAAGCTGGGCATGAAATTGCAGACCATACTATCGACCATATGGAGAGTAACTCTCCGCTTCCAGGTGACAGTCCATTACACAATAGCACCTGGAACCAGGAGATGGGTTTTGGCAGATGGGGTAACGAAGGGTTCAACGCCACAGATGAAAACGTAACTCCATGGGGTACTTTTCGCGAATCTGAGCATTTCGGTCAGCCTGTAGGGCATACGGCCCAGACTCGTGGCTGGACAATGTATGCGGGTAGATTTATCTCTCAGAACGCCTGGGAAGGGGCTCTCGCGCTCTCACTTGAACAGTATGACACCTATCTTTCAGGAACTCCCGGTTATACCCGTCCTGTAGGTTTCAGAGCTCCTCGTCTGGAGGGTAACTCAGCCATGCTTTATGCATTGAAGGCTCAGGGGTACCTCTACGACTGCTCTGTTGAAGCCGGGTATGAGCCTAACATGGATGGTACAAATGCACCATGGCCATTCACCACAGATAATGGTATACCTAATAAGGCATATCAGATCAGTGCCGGCTGGGGTACAACACATTGTACTGAGAATAGACACCATGGTCATCCATATGATTCAGCTCCTGCAGGACTGTGGCAGCTTCCTGTACAGGTAATGGTTGTTCCCGAGAATCTGCGTGATCAGGTTTGGGTTAACCATGCACGTATCAGATCTGCTTCACCAGACGGTCAGTTCAGAAATGCTCAGGATTCACTGGATACATACAATTCATTCATAGATGGTGGTAAGATCACAGGATTTGACTTCAACATGCTCATCCTTTGGGGTATGACTGGACACACATGGCTTGAAACCATGAAACACAACCTCGAATTGAGGATGAACAACAACAAGGCACCTCTTCTTTACGGTGCTCACACAGATTACTATACTCCAATATACGACCATGCTACACTGTTGGAAGATTTTAATAGATCTTCTTACGGTCTTGTGGTAACAGAGGGCTGGAACACCTGGGTCGACCGCAGGGATGCAATGGAAGAATTTGTTGACTGGGCAGTTCAACGGGGTGCTTACTTTGTGGATGGTGTAACTCTGATCGAAAAAATCAGAGAAATGCAGCAGAATGAAGAGGTTGGTGACGCAGGTGATTTCATGTATACATGGCAATTCCAGGGTGATGATCTTGGTACCACTACTTCAGCTCAGTCATTTTCTGGTAGTCTCGACAATGCAACGGTTTCAATCGGTGCAAGACAGGGAGAAGCCTGGCCAAACCCTGCATACAGAAGTACATTCAATGCTGGTCATCTCGAAGGTTTGACTCATATCTCTCTTGATTACCAGACAACAGCTCCGATATCACTGAGACTGGTAAGACCTAACGGTGATGCCTGGGAAGTTATTCTCTCCAACATGGCAAGACGCACTATACAAAGTGGTCTTATCCCTGTAAGCGCTTTTCAGCGTGACTGGTATGCAGAGCACAATGATCCTCTCGATCTTTCTGAGATCACATACCTTGAAGTTAAGCTGATCAACGCAGGTCGTGAGCAGGAACAGCATACTTTAAGTCTTGGAAATATCAAAGTCTACGGTGCAGAAAACGTAAGCGTTGCTTCAACACCAAGATCTGTAAGAAGCGGTGCGATTGAGCTGCGTTCAATCTCCAATAATGCTCTGAGCCTTAACATTCCTCAGTCCGGCAGATACACTGTAAGTGTTATCTCCGCAAACGGTAGAGTTGTTAAAACTTTCAACAACGCCGACCTGACTGCAGGAATCAACACTCTTAGCATAGACAGAGGTCTTTCAAGAGGTGTATACATGATCAGAATCAATGAGCGTGGTGCTGATACTCAGAAAGTACTGAGAGCAACCGTTCTTTGATAAAATGTGTACTGATGACTGATAGTATCGATTGACTTAAAGGACGGTTTGAATTCCAGAACCGTCCTTTTGTGTCGGAAAAGATCAGCATTTAGGAATTATCCGGTTTAAAGCCATAGCTTGTACAAATAAAGAGAGATTGAAAGGAGGACTGTTGACATCCTAAGTTTTTGAAGTACATTTTGTATTTATAGTTTAACTTTTTAATGACCTGACAATCAAGCTTTTTAGAGGAGGTATGATGAAGGGTGCAAAAATATTGACATTGTTGCTTGCGGCCGGGATGGTTGCGGGTGCCTTTGCTCAAAACTACAGAAACAGAGGCGTATGGGATCCTACTGAGGTGTATGAGGGATCCTACAGACTCGGTACAGGTGATACTGTACAATACGGTACTTTCCCACCTGATGATCCAAACGGAGCACCACTTTACTGGTGGGCAAAATGGTGGACTCAGGGAGAAACTCCGGGTGAATTTGCCGCTCGTGGTGGAACATCGCCCTGGGTAATGATCAATTCTGCATCCATGCCCGGTGGACAGTACAACTGGGTGGGATGGAACGGACAGCTCGAAAACACCCTTAGCCCGGGTGAAGCAGTAGTTCCTACCTGGAAAGATGGTGCAGAGGGTGCCTACACACTAATCCATGATGACATCGGTGCACTGCGTTGGGATCTTGATATCCAGCCCGGTCTTGATGTGCTTGCTGATTTCCCGCAGGTTAAAACTGCATGGGGTGTGTTTGTACAGCCGGCTACCCAGGATGAATGGGATGGTATGATGCAGATGACTATCGATGGTCACGAAATGGTTAACCACTCATGGAACCATACCAATGCTGCTGAGCAGTGGCTCTGGTATAACCCGGGTGAAAGAATTCCGCCTGCAGAAGTTGTTGTTCCGCGTACTCTTACCGGTTTGACAGTTGATCCGCTGTGGCCGCCTTCTTCTGTGGATGGAAATCCTACATGGCCGAACCCGGACCAGTTTACTGTAGAGAATAATGTCGTGGAGGTTACTTTTGGTCCTACATACTGGACCGGATATGATCCTTCCACAAGTGAACCTCTGACTATGACTGTAACACCAAAACCTGGTGCGGAAAAGGTAACTCTTCCTACCGGTATGGAAGTATGGGTTCTTTACACCAAAAAAGATACTCTCACCGGAGAGAATGAAGGTTACGTTGCTCCTACAGGAGCAAACTGGATGGAACTTGACTTTCTTGAGGAACATTTCCCTGAAAGAGTCAACTCAGTAGTTAGAAATGACCTGGGAAGACCTGGTTGGGTTTGTATGCTTCACCTGACAGATCCATGGGATGAGGCTGACATCGACTCTAACGTTGTGTTGAGTAAGAATATTATCGATGAGCAGGTATACGACAGAATCAGAGCCACCGGTGGATTCGGTCCTTACTTTGCACCGAACAAATCCACTGAATACTATGTCTACCCTTATGACTCATACTCAGAAGAAAGTCACGGATGGCTTGAGGCCGCAGGATATGTTGGTGCACGTGGTGGTGCAAAATCAGGTGAACCAATGCCCGGTGATTTCTTCCATCCATATGCTATCGATTATGATGCATTCTACATCTACGGCGGTGACACTTCCAATGTGATTAATGCCGGTGGTAACAACCCTCACCAGCTGCTTTCACTCGATGGTATGGTAACCGCAATTCTTGAAACTAACGGATACATGATCCGTGAGCTTCACTCTGTTAATATCGTTGAGGACTGGAAAAACATCAACGACCCTCTACACGACGGATGGTGGGGTGGTATTCCCAATGACCTGTACAGAGATCACATCGAGTGGATTGATGGTCTTATAACTCAGAACAGACTCGCTGTGCTTACTCCTTCTGAAGCTGTTAAATACCGTATGGTTGCAAATGCAGTTACAGGTGTGAACATGTCACAGTCCGGAAGTGAGTACAGACTCACCGTTAATGCAGATAATATTGCTGATAAGTACAAAGATGAAATCTCTGTTATTGTCAGACTTAACAATGGTGTAGAAAAGCTTGCAACCGAGTATGTTAACGGTGAACAGCAGCTTGCCGGTGCTACATGGGAAAAATGGCCAAGAATGGCTCCGCGTAAGCTCGATGCTGCCGGAACTGCATGGTCTGTAAGTATCAACCCATATCTTGGTGAACTGAAACTTCTTCCAAATCAGGATCACGAAGGTGGTATCAGAGACGATGTATCTGTAGCCCGCGGAACAAGAAACAGTGCCGCTCTTAGTGGTGCAGCTTTCCTTGGAATGCAGAACAATCAGATTTCTCTAAGACTTCCTGCAGGAAACTATGAGGCTGCAATCTACAACCTCAATGGTCAGGTAGTTAGAAACATCTCTCTTACCTCCGAAGGTGGTATTGTAAGAACATCAATGGATGCTTCCATCAGCAGAGGTCTCTATCTCCTCAGAGTTAGAAATCAGGCTGGTGATGTTGCATTACAGAGCAGAATCATGTTGAAATAATTTAATTTTGATGTGACGATGTGAATTGTGGGCCTCCGATCAATGACGGAGGCCTTTTTTGTTTGCAAATGCATGGCACCTCTCTGTAGGATGAAAGTTCTCCACGGGCTCAATGTGAGCAGACCCCGGGTCTGCTTTTAATGGTAGTGTCAGACAGTTTTGTTTGAAACTGTCCGGATGAATAATTGCAATCTGCCTTTAAGCTTTTCACAAAAATGCAGGTTGCTTTTATGGCATCCTGTAGAAGAAACGTTATCTGCATGACGTCTGTAAAGGATAAGTTCCCTTTCTTCAATTTTTATTTTTTTTCTGAGCCTCAGAGCTCTTTGTGCAATATACCAGTCATGCATCGGTATATTTTCGGGAATAGGAAGGAGTGTGGAAAGAAACGTATCTGTAAAGGCCATGCAGGCTCCGACATATCGGTTGCCGGCAAGGTTTTTCAGATAACTCAATGAAGGGGTAAGGCAATCGAATATAGTTTTATTCAGAGATTTACCATCTCCGTCGATAAAAAAACCATTGTGAACCAGTAGGTCGTGATTTTCCAGCTGCGAAAGACAGTGTTTGACTTTTTCCGGCAGCCACACATCATCCTGATCGCTTAGAAAAACGTACCTGCCATTTACCTTGTTAAGTAGCCTGGAAATGTTTTTTATCACTCCCAGATTTTGTTCATTGACGATTAATTTTATTCTTGGGTCCTTGAAGGATTTGATTATTTCAAGGGTAGAGTCTGCAGACCTGTCGTCTCCGATTATAAGCTCATCACCGGCACTTAGCTGAGACAAAACAGAATTAATCTGCTCACCAATATAGGACTCTCCATTGTAGGCTGTCATCACTACGCTAATCTTTTTGTCTCTGTTTTTCACCGGGAAACACTCTCCGTAATCTACGCGATGCTACTGTTTTGGGAGATCAGGGTACTGTATTTTCTCTTTCTTATCTTAGGTAAGATCAGATAAAGTAAAATAAGAGAGATTATAAGTTCAACAATACTTGAGATCAAAATGCCTTCAACCCCTAAAGCCGGAACCAGTAATGCGGTGAGTGAAATCCATATAACCGCACTCTGCAGTTCCACTATCCAGTAAGATTTCCATGCTTCGAGTATGAACAGCTGCATGGAAAGCAGCCAAACCCATAATTTTATGAATGTGGTCAGTACAAATGCATAATACCATGTAAAGGGAACAATGATATCGTCTGTGTATAAGAGTCTCAGTAACGTTTTCTGCGCCGGGCCAATGAGTGCTAAAAAAAAACAGAGGACCAGTAGAACCAAAAATACTCTTAAAGTATGGTATTTCCACTCTCTTGCTTTGAAGCCGACACTTCTTCCGAGTGCGGGCAGATAATAGACACTTAAAAAGGTAGTAAAAAGAAGAATCGGATAATTGAAAAAACGCAAGAGTGCCTGGTACAATCCAGTTACCTCCCACCCTTCATTCCGGGCAAGAATCTGCCTTGCTGCAATAAGTGAAACCGGAGAAACAACTACTGCAGGAAGGGCCATAACTGCCAATCGTCTGTATGCGGGCCAGAATGTTTTCAGGGCTGAGAAGTTAATCAGGTGTTTGAAGAAAAATTTTGTTGCACGAAAAAAATTAAACAAAGATAAACACATTATTGAGATCACTGGCGGTAAACTGAAGATAAGCGGACTCATTGTATTGATGTCCATCGGAGTGTAAAAAACCAACCCTAAGATTACCAGCGGGCTCAGTGAGGTAATAGTCTGAATGCTTATTAGTGATCCCCACATCCCCCTTCCCATAAACCACGATTGAAGACATGTGCAGGGACCGCTGAAAAATATCAGCAAAGCACTTATCCTCAAAGCAATCAGCCAATCTGGTGGCAGTTCGAGATGTGTGATTATATGAGGGGAAGAGAGGAAAAGCAGTACACTCAAAACCGCACCGGTAATCATAGTAAAGGCGGAAAAAGCGGCCAGTGGTATTTTGGAAGTATGAGGATCTTTCTGTTCTGCTGTAAGCTTTACAAGGCCATCCTGTCCACCTCCAGTGCTGAGAGACTGGAAAAGCATCCACACGGTTTGAAACTGTCCAAGTTGGGCAAGGCCTGAAGGTCCAAGCCACATAGCTATCAGCTTCTGGGTGAGCAAAGCAAAAAGTGTGCGGCTTCCGGTAAGAAAAACCGCCACTGCACCTGAGGACTTCAATGATCTTTGTTCTTTATTTTCCAAAAAAATCCCTTGCCTGACGAACGATGTACTCAACCTCAGCTTCTGTAATGTGGGGGCCTATGGGTAAACTGAGGACCTCATTGGCCAATTGATTACTCACCGGGCAGGGGGAGAGATTCAGTTCCCTGAAAGCTTTATGCTGATCGATGCTTTTGGGATAATGAACCAGACATTGTACTCCCCGCGATTTTAAATGGCTGATCAATCTGTCCCGCTGAGAATGGCGGATCACAAACAGGTGCCATGCTGACTTGTATGTATTATCATCACCTCGCGGGAGCTGAATCTCTTGGGGCAATTCCCCAATGAAATATTGGGCGGTTTTACGTCTGTGCTCCAGCTGCCAATTCAGAAATTTCAGTTTGTGAATCAAAAAAGCAGCCTGGAGCTCATCCAGCCTGGAGTTGACTCCAATCTCCTCATGCTGATACTTTGTTAAAGATCCGTAGTTCTGAAGAGAACGGATGGTTTTGGTCCGGTCTTTTGAAGAAGTAACAACTGCACCGGCATCTCCAAGTGCACCAAGATTTTTACCGGGATAGAAACTGAAACAGGCCATGTCTCCAAAACTCCCGGCCCTCTTTCCGTCGTATAGTGCACCGTGGGCCTGGGCAGCATCTTCTATAAGGGTAATGTTTTTTTCCCCGGCCCATTTTAACAGTTTCTCCATCTCGCACATTCTGCCATAAAGATGAACTGCAATGATTACACGTGTATGGCTGGTTACATATTCGTCGAGTTTGTCAACATCGATATTGTATGTGCCGGTGCAAGGAGGAACCAGTACCGGTTTGAGTCCTGCGTGTAGTACCGCAAGTGCAGTGGCAATAAAAGTGTTACCGGGAACAAGCACTTCGCTCTGCGGTTTCAGATTTAATGATCTGAGGCTCAGGGTGAGAGCATCTAATCCGTTTGCAACTCCGATCGCTGAGATGGTGCTGCTTTGGGGATTGCAAAATTGTGCGAATTCATTTTCAAACCGCGCTACATAGGGACCATTCAGGAATACCCCCGACCGATAGATCATTTCAGCATCTCTTAGCCATGCTGCCTTAAACTGTTCGTGGTGCGATGACCAGTCGAGGAAGGATATATTCATCTGAAAGTCTCCCTTATTGGCCACTCATAACAATCCTGACATATGGCATGGGCACTGAACTTTTCCTTGAAACGTATAAGGCCTTCATTGAGAACCAGTCCGTTTTGTTCTGTGGATATACCGAAGCTGAAGTGCTTGACGCTGTTGTGTGTTGCTATGAGCTTGTCAAGTAGAATCATCAGACCATCAATTTCCTGTCCTTCAGGGGTGTTGAACAAATACTGGGTATGAACAGTTGTTTTGTTTATAAAAAGAACAACACCAGACAGAATATTTACCCTATCTCTGAGGCAGTAGAAAACAATATTTTCGGGGAAAAACTCACTAAGCTGTTTGAGTTCCTTCAGACTGTGAACAGGGCTAACACCGTATTTGGTTTTAAGATTGTCTTTGAGCCCGATATAAAACCTCTCCAAATCTGAAGAGGAAGTTATGGTTGAAAACGTGAGATCGTTTGCTCTCATGATACTGCGGATTCGGGTTTTCTGTCTTTTGCTAAGCCCCCCGTAAGTTCCCGGTGGAAGTACAGAGTAAGGCTGGGTGTAGAGTAGCCTTGCTCCCTGGGTAAACAGAGCGTAACGATCCTCAAGTGAGGGGACAGTATAGTAGATATGAGGCATGGCCCTGTAAATTACTTTTGTAAAATGTTGGTTAGACAGATACATTTTAAGCAGAGAGAAAATCTCCAGTACTGCAGACATTCCGATATGGGGAGCCTGCACAAGTCCACCAAAACTGAGTCCGGCATGTGAGTGCCACTCTTTACTCTCTGGTGTGGGGGATATTTCCACACCGGGAAGCAAAGCTACCGGATTTTCTCCCTCGAAAACGATTATGGAGTGGTCATTAAACTTTTGTTTCTGGTGCAGGAAATATTTTCTGCAGAAAAAAAAATGAGCATTAACTGCAGAATCGAGAAAACGATCCCAGATTTTATGCATCTCTTCCTGATATCGGATCAGTTGCAGCAAAACGGATTATCTCCTTGCTTTTGTCAGAAATTCATCATAATCCCGAATATATTCAGCTTCATCATAGAAGGTTGAAGCCAGGACAAGGCACACTGAGCCACTGCTGAAATTTTCAAGCTCCCGCCATATCATAGTGGGTAAATAAAGTCCTCTGAATGCCCGGTTAAGATGAAAGGATTTGCGGCTGAAACCATCATCCAAAACAACATCAAAACTACCATTTAGGGCTATAAGTATAGCCTCACATTCAATATGTGCATGTCCACCCCTCGATGCGCCTCCGGGGACATCATACAGATAATAGACCCTTTTGATAGGAAAGGGAATCTGGATATTTTGCACAAATGCCAGATTGCCACGGGGGTCTTCAACACGTGGTATATCCAGATATTTGACTTCTGATAAAGACATCGGTTAGCTCCGAAATTAAATCTGTGCTGTGGCCTGTTATTATAAAATACTATATATTTATTCGAAATTCCCTCTTTGGTCGTTTTCATTCCATCAGGGGTGTTAGCGAAACAGTTTTCTGAATATATCATGCAACATGATAAAGGGAGACCATAATGCTTCTATTGCTCTCTGTAATACTTTGTTATTAGCCCGTTTTAGGCCTCTTTTCCGTTGGGGGATCGAACGCATAAACCTGACAAGAAGATCTGTATTTTCCTCCCAGGTATAAGAGGATGTTCCGGATTCTGCCTGTGCAAATTCCAACAGTTCATCAAAAGTTGTAGTGCGAAGGAATCGGATCATTTTGTCACTGGTTTCAAATATTTTTCCCCCGAATTCACCGTGTGCCCCTCCGGATAGAGCAAGCGGAAGGGTTTTGGAGGCAAGAGCCTCTAAAAGCGGAAGATCGCTCGATTCATATCTGGAGAGAGCAAGCAGTACTGCAGAAGTTTTCAGAAGAGTGGAAATCTCATCTGTTGAACAGTTAAGATGCACCTTCAATCCGGCTTCCCTGAAAGGCTGAGCCAATTGATCATTCCCCTTAACAGCCATCACGATTTCAAAACGATCTTTACATGCATTCGCTATTTTTAGCAGCTCATTCAATCCCTTGTAGCCCATCTCCCCTTTGCCGAGGCGGCCAATATAGAGTAGCCTATTTTCCCTTTTGTCTGAAAATGCAGATAGAACATGTGAACCACTGTTGGGGATTACCGCTGCATCTTTGAGATCGAGCAAATTTTTAATATATTTACTGACCGTAACACAGCCATCCACGTTATTTGCAAGTTTTCCTCTGTGTGAAATGAGCCGGCTTTCTAAAGTGAGTTCGCCGGTTTCTGATACCTTTGGTGCAACACCATGCTCATAATATACAGTTCGGCTGATTTCACTTAATGCCGGGAGCATGCTAAAGAAGGGTTCTGTGTGGGCTATGACCCAGTCGTAATTGCCCCTTTCTATATGTGTTTTCAAAAGAAAGGGAACAAAGGGGACACGAATAATCCGGTATGGTTCCTTGCCAAAAGCGCACTTTTCGTAGCGGGTTGCAAAAACATCTACCTCGAAGTTTTTTTTGCATAGTTTCAAAGACTGCTCATGGATAACTCTGCTCACACCATAGCCCCGGGCCATCACGGAAGTTAAAATGGCTATGCGATTTACCATTTAAGTAACCGCCTTGGAGTCAGAAGCTTAATTGTGCGAATCCAGAAGTGAAATGAAAAAACAGCAAGCTTGGGAAGCATCCTGAGCGCCTGGGACTTATCGCTGTAAGCCAGTTCTGAAAACCAGTTTGTTTTCCATCTTTTGATAGCTTCGTTGTGAAGTGGGTGGGTTCGGTAGCAGTTTACTATGCGAATGATTTCCTGGTACATAAATGAAGTGTTGCAGTGCATGTTTTTCCCATGCTGCCTGTAAAATGTAAAAGGGATGTTTAGCTGATCGATCCTGTAGCCGTCAGCAAGCATTTTAAGCCAGAGCGGAAGATCCTCTATGGAAAAATCAAGATTCCAGCCGCCATACCGGGACAAGACTTCACGCCTCATCATAACAGTGGCTGCATGAATCTCGGCTCTGCCAGTAAAAAGCTCCTGAAAGGAAATCTGCTGTTTTTTGCGTAGCTGGCGTTTCTCACCCCCCCTTAGAGGTAAGCCGTCTCCATCAATCCAGGATGGTAAACCACACACAGCCGCAGTCTGCCGGTTCGCCTGGAGATAGTCGACCTGCAGCTTAATGCGATCCGGGTACATTTGGTCGTCTGAGGCAAAGGTACAAATGTATTCACCGCCGGAGAGCGAAAATAATTCATTCAGAGTTACAATCAACCCGCGGTTTTCCCTGCAAATCAGGGTAAAGTCAAACTTTTCCCGAAGTGAATGTAAGATTTTGGGTGAATCATCAGGTGAGCCGTCATCTATTACTATCAGTTCAATGTTTTCATAAGTTTGAGACATGATCGATTCCACACACCGGGCGATGTAATTTTCGTGGTTGTAGGATGGTAGAAGAATCGAAACACGGGGTGTCATTACGTATGCTCCGGCAGGAGGTTGAGATGAGTAGTTTATATAAAATTGGTTTTTGAGCTTGAATGCAGTCAAATGGAGTGGTAAAATCGGGGTGAGGGATGAAAAAAAAAGAGAGAACCTGTTAAGCTCTCTCTTCCTCAGGCTGAAGCCTGCATCCCATCATCAACACACACACATCTGCCGCTTGCGCAGCAGAACACCTGTAATATATAACAAGCAACGGCTGTGCCAAACTCTAAAGTGCACTGATTGGGTTATGTATGGGTTTTCTACTGGTAAATGACTCCGGAAGAAGTTCGTGAATCGGTAAAAATTACCGCTTCGTGAAATGTTTACTCCTGGGGTTTGTTACATCGATGATTTTCCATCCAAGCCTGTTTGCGTAGGTCCTCAATTTAGAGTCGGGGTTTACCGCAACAGGATTTTCCACTGCATTCAATACGTAGCGGTCAGAAAATATGTTTGCATAGAGCCAGGTGTGGTTTCGGTCGAACTTGAACCGTTCTTTCAGATCTCTGAGCACTTCAAGTTTTCCCATTCCATAGGGGAGGATTCCATTGAGGCGTCCGGTGTAACGATTGTCTTTGATCTGAAGTGTTGCCGCCTGATACCCGTCAAACCCAAGCTCCCTGACAAAGCAAGCTGCAATTACATCCAGCGTGCCGGTAAGCAGAATCAGCTGGTGTCCCTTTTGGCGATGGTCTTCAATAACTTCCTTCATCTCAGGAAAGATCATATCTTTTATGCGGGGTTGAAAGTAATCGTGTGCAACCAGTTCAAATTTCTCCACAGGTTTTTTCTTGAGGTATCTTTTGTTTGTTCTGACCATGTCGTGAAGGTTGCCTCTGGCGGTCCAGATGGCAGAGAGCATCTTGAAAATGTCTTTTACATTCAAACCGCCGGTTTTGAGCAGGTAGAAAAAAAAGGTGCTCTCGGCACTTGTGTTGGGAATGAGTGTGCCGTCAAGATCAAAAATTGCAGCCTGTTTTTGTGTAAGCAATGTATTTCTCCCCTCATTATGCTAATATTCCTCTCTTTATTCAGAAAAACAAAATAACAATTATCATACCACCGATTTATTTCCTTCGCCCCGTGTTGAGAAGGAAAACTGTTTTTTCAACCCGCCCCCTTTTTTCATATCAAACCTATTTTGCTGCTATTATTTTAATAATCAGGCAGTGTTTCTATTTCATTTCACCAACTCCGAGGTTGTATCCATTGTGAAAAATCCAATCAACTCTTCAAAAATCCAGATTATGCCCTGTTTAGACATGCAGAACGGACGTGTCGTCAAGGGAGTCAACTTTGAACACATCAAGGATGCCGGTGATCCTGTTGAGTGCTGCAGAGCTTATTGCCAGGCCGGAGCCGATCAACTCGCACTCCTGGACATAACTGCTACGGTTGAGGGTCGAAGCACAATGCTGGAAACGGTGAGAAAAGTGGCTCATGAAGCCACCATCCCTTTTACCGTGGGAGGGGGTATCTCTGACCTTCATTCCGCATCCAGTGTACTTAATGCAGGTGCCGATAAAATCTCCATCAGCAGCTCCGCTTTCCGCAACCCGCAGGTGATCAGGGATATGGTGGATAGATTCGGTTCCGACCGCGTTACCGTGGCGGTTGATGCGGCACGGAACAATGCAATGCCTTCGGGCTACGAAGTCTACATAGATGGGGGGCGCACCGCCACCAACACCGATGCCATAGAGTGGATCAAAAGGGTGGATGGGTTTGGGGTGGCAACGATCCTTCCCACAAGTAAGTCAACTGACGGAGTGAAAACCGGTTATGATCTGCCGCTTATTGAAAAAGCCAGGCAAGCGGCTTCGGTTGCTGAGATTGTGGCTTCTGGTGGTGCCGGAACACTTGAACATTTTCTCGATGCGGTGAAGGCGGGGGCAAATGTGCTTCTTGCGGCTTCGGTGTTTCATTTCAAACTGATCTCGATCCCTGAGCTTAAGCAGTATCTGAAAAACAACGGATGCAACGTGGGCTGATTTCTTCTGAAATCAGCTTGCTAATTCCTGAAAACAGCAATCTTCTGGCTGAACATTCGGTTAAGTGTTTCAGACAACTCTGCTGCAGTAAACGGTTTGCGCAGAAAGCTTGTGAGCGGATTTGATTCCAGACTGAAGTTTTCTGTTTCGGTGCTGTAGCCCGAGCAAAACAGGACTGAAATGTCCGGTTTGATTTTTCTGATCTTGCTGTAAACCTCATTGCCTGAGATGCCAGGCAGAATAATATCAAGCATAATCAGGTCGATCCCCGAGCCCTGAGAGGTGAAAATGTTGATCGCTTCCGGTCCATTAGGGCACTCTGTTACGATGAATCCAAGCTTTTTAAGCAGTTTCGCAGTAGTGCTTCTTACCCGATCATCATCTTCAACCAAAAGTATTTGCTTTCCTATATATGTGCAAGATGTGTCGTTTTCCTTTGAGGAGCACACTTTTTCCGTGCCGGTGCTCAGTGGAAAGGTAAGGGTAAATACCGCTCCCTGATCTGGTTTTGAGAAAACATCGATAAATCCGCCATGTGCTTTTACCGTGCCGTACACAGCGGCAAGTCCCATGCCTGTGCCCTTGCCCGGTTCCTTGGTGGTGAAGAAAGGCTCGAAAAGATGTTTCATTATATCTGGTCCGATTCCAAAACCTGTATCACTTATAGAAAGTGTTATAAGAGAGGGTGAATTGTTATGATCCGGTTTTTGAGTTCGGCAAAGAGTAGTACTGAATTTGATTGTCCCCCCATCTGGCATGGCATCTCTGGCATTGATAGCCACGTTGAGAAGCGCGCTTTGAATCTGACTGGGATCGCCGGCTATCGTGCAGCGGGAAGCTTTTAAGTCCGTTTCGATTCGAATCTTTTTATCTACGCTGTGGGACAATAACTCCACTGTCTCCTCTATTATCCCATGAAGATCAACAGGGGTTTTCTGACACTTTTCCTTTCGTGAGAATGCCAGGAGTTTTCCGTTCATCTCAGAAGCCCGCCGGCAGGCAGTTATAATTGATTCTGCATGTTTGTGGACTGTGTCAATGTTACTCTCCATTCTGATAATTTCGGCAAACCCCATGATCCCTGAGAGCTGGTTATTGAAGTCATGGGCTATTCCCCCGGCCAGCAACCCCACGGAGCGGATTTTTTCGGAGTGTTGGAGTTGTTGGTTGCGAAGTGCTATTTCTCTTGAATGGCAAAGGCTCTGGTCAAGGGCTTCTCTAAGTTTTTTTTGTATTAAGGTAACTACAACAAGACCCATAGCCCCGTACAGCAAAAAGCCTGTGAGCTGCACTGCCCATGCATGAGGTGTCGCATAGTAACTGCTGGCGTCTATTTCCGGAACAATGATACCCGATAATATCAGAATACCAGCCAGACTTATCCCCGTTATGCTGAATCCAAAAACAATCAAACCTGCACGCAGGCCAAGAAAGGCCCCCATAATAACAGTCATGCTTACAAGCATTGCAAAACCGAAGGTTGCAAGACCAAAGGTAAAGAAGTTGAAAACGGCATTGAGTGTTACAAGGGAAAAAAGCAGAGCTGCAGCAGCTTTGACCGGCATATGCTTTCTCAAAAGCAGAACCGCAATACTACTTCCATAGGTGATAAGGTCGACAAGTGAATTGAGTGATTTTTCCTCAAAGAGCCGCAATGAGGATGTGAAGACTGCAAGGCTCCCGAAAATAATTACAATTAAAGAGACTTTCTCAAGCATTTGGCCTGAGATTTTTTGTATCTGAACTTCTGCTTCGCTAATAGGCTGCATTGATTCAACTTTCGCATTTTAAAATTCGCACAAAAAGGTGCTGGGTGAAAAGAGCCCTGAACAGGCGCTGTTTTTTATTATACAGTTCTGAAAACAGAATACAATAAAAGAGTTTAAGCCGAGAGAAAAAAAACAGCAGTTCATCATTTGGGGATACTTTTTGACGGATGATTCGCGCCGACCGGCAAGTCGGTGTTTTGTAACGGTTTAGAAAGTTGAATAGTTGTGCAAATATGAGTTTCACTTAGTATATTTAATGTTTTGACGGTTCAAACCGACCTTAGGCATTTGCCATATATCGGAGGTTCATTAATGTTTCAGGAAAAATACAGGGTGGTTGCCGGCCCGGAAGGGTATATGGCTTCAGCCGCTGCCCTGATGGGGGTAGAGTTACCCGATAGCGGGCAGGCCCTTGTTGAGGGACAGGTTGTAGAGGAAAAAAAAGCGATGGAGGAGATTGCAGGGAAACTGGTTGGGGCGAAAAACCCGGTTATCTTTCCAGGACCTTTGCTTCTTTGGGAGTGGTCAGAAAGTGTCAGGCCAAAAGCGGCTGCTGTTAAAAGGTTAGCCCAAGTGAGCGGAGCGAAAGTGATACCCATGCCTGATTACAGACCAAAATACCCCAAAATCAATCCGGAAGTTGAGATCAATCCCAATCATCCCAACATAACTATCTGGCACAACAACTTTGATGTGTGTGTGTTTGTGGGTGTACACTGTCATTTTGCCAACGTGGCCCTCAAGCTGATCAGGGGTGGCTCTGATTGCTATACCGTGGCTCTGTGCGGAGAGGCCGGTCATGAGGATGCCATGGTTTCACTGAGGGATGTGGATGCAGAAAAGATTAAGGCCCTGACTCAGATAGTGGAAGAGAGCAAATAAGGAGAGGAGTCCCAGAATGGCGTTAAAGGTTGAAAAAAATAAATGTGTGGGATGCGGAATTTGTATCAAAGTCTGTCCGGAGCCTTATGTAATCAAAAAAGAGGATGACAGGAAGGTATCGATAAATGAGATGCGCTGCAAAGTGTGCCTTCTATGTGCTTCGGTGTGTCCCAAAAAAGCTATCGAAAAGCAGGATGGACAGTCCTGAGCTGTCCCCTGGAGAATAAATATGGTTTACAAGTGGGTTTTTGGTCAGGAAAAGGACAATGAATAAAGAACAGCAGGCAGTAAACGCGGACAAGATGTTGTTTGAAACTCCGCGAAAAAGGGCATTCATTACAGGTAGTGAAGCAGTTGCCGAGGCGGTTAAAAGAGCCAATGTGGATATGGCGATAGCCTATCCCATTACTCCCCAGAGTGAGAGTATGCATCTTGTGGGAGATCTTTACGCACAAGGTTATCTGAAGGATTATTATCGTGCGGAAAACGAATTTGCGGTTATGGCCGCTATACATGGTGCCTCACTTGGTGGTGGGCGGGTTTTCACGGCCACAAGTGGTCCCGGAACACTCAGAGCGATGGAGATGTTTCCGGTTTGGGCCGGGTCGCGTCAGCCAATCGTGTGTGCATTTATGTGCAGGGGTATAGCACTTCCGCCCTCCATTCAGCCGGAAAACATTGAGATATCTTTCATGCTCGATACGGGTATGCTCATTTTCCATGCAGAAAATGCCCAGGACTATTTCGATATGATTCTCAAGGGATATGCTATAGCAGAGCAGCCCGATGTGCATCTTCCGGTAGGTGTTTTTGCCGATGGGTTCTTTGTAACCCACACCCGTGAAGTTGTGATGCTTCCTCCGGAAAATCAAAAGCTCAATGCCTACAACCCGGCTTCAGCTCCTATCCCTGCATTTGATATGGAAAGTCCTCCGATCCGCAGCACACGCGACCCGCTTCTGAATAAAAGTAACTTTATCTCCTATGCGGCCAATGCCAGCTGGCATCAGGAGGTTCTTGCTGCTGCACAGCGTGCCCGCAAGCACATTGATCATTTCCTGGGTGGGCTCATAGAGACTGAAAACCCTGAAGCGGAAATCCTCATTGTGGCTTCCGGAACCGCCGTTTCACAGGCAAGGGAAGCTATACGAAGCTTGCGGGATGAAGGGATCGATGCCGGTTTGGTGAAAGTAAAATCCATCAGACCCTTTCCGGAAAAAGAGATCCGGGAAGCAACCGCTAATGCTTCGCTGATCGTAGTGCCGGAATTTAATCCCGGAGGATGGCTTGCACGTGAGGTCAAGGCTTCTATCGACAACAACAGCCGAGTTATTGGAGGTCCAAGGGTTTTTGGTGGAATGTCATTGCCAAGGGAACTTATTGTAAACGAGATAAAGAAGGCTCTCCCCGCTACTGCGGTGAACAGCTGATAAATTCAGTTTTTTCAGTTCATAGAGAATGTTGAACCAATAGGATTTGTAATGTCAAAGAAGATAATAACACCTGTAGAGGAGTTCAGGGATCTGCTCCCCGATGAATACAAGGAGCTGGTCAATGATGGCCCTTACAATGAAGCTAAGACAGTTGATGACCTGGGTAGTTTTAAGGAGATAACTGAGGCGCATCCGCATTGTGCAGGTTGTGGCGTAGCACTGGGGATACGTTTGGGTTTGGCTTCTCTGCCTAAACCGCAAGACACTATTGTCATAGGTACTCCCGGTTGTTCGTTTTTTGCTCTTTCTCAAAGTGCGCTCAATTACTCATGTACCGCTTTTGGTAATCAAAACTCTGTGGCATCGGGGCTTAAGCGAATGCTGAAGCTACGATTCCCCCAGACACATAAGGATGTGGTAGTTATGGTTGGGGATGGTGGTGTTGCTGATATCGGTCTCGATTATACTCTTCACTCCTGGTTTCGCGGTGAGAATATAACTACTGTAATGCTTGACAACGAAGTGTATGGTAATACCGGTGGTCAGGAGAGCGGAATGACCGTAAAGGGGAAAGTTCTCAATATGGCACCGACGGGTAAAAAGTTTTCAAAAATACCGGTTTTTGAAATGGCGAAAACATCCGGCTGTGTATACGCGGTCAAAGTAACTGTGGCAAATGCAAGAAAACTTGGAACCGCTCTGAGGCGTGCTGTTCTTATTGCCAGGGAAGTTGGACCAACTTATGTACAGATCTATACACCCTGCCCGACAAATCTGAAATTCCCTCCGAATCAGACAATTGCAGTTGCAAAGGACGCTGAAAAGACCCATTATGCGTATGAGGAATATATTACCGATGAGGCAAGCGCTTACCTGAGCGGGCTTGGTGAAGTGAAGGAGAAATCATGAAACAAAACAATCTTGACATAAGAATGGCCGGGCTTGGTGGACAGGGTGTTGTAACTGCAGCACATATTCTGGGTACCGCAGTTGTGAACTGTGGAAAGTTCGCAGTTGTCAATCCATTTTTCGGTGCTGAAAAGCGCCTTGCTCCCACTGAAAGTTATGTGAGGATTTCAGAAGAGCCAATTTATGACAGAGGAGAAATACTCTACCCTAATTTCATTATGATTTTTGCTCCTCAGGTGATCACAATGGGGAAGTCCTACACCATGCCCTTCTACTCCGGTCTTCAGGACGAGGGACTCGTAATCATTAACTCTGATGAAGATATCCTCTCTGACAAGGAGAAAGAAGGACTTCTGAAAATCGGGGCAAAAGTGGTTTATATCCCGGCAACAAGACTTGCGGTTGAATTCGCAGGTACAGAGCTTGCCACCAATATGACCATGCTTGGGGCTCTCTGCGGAATGATAGAGCTTGTGAACCTAACGTCAGTTGTAAACGCCGTTGAGGAACGCTTCAGTGGTAAATCGAAATTTGTGGCTTCAGGAACAACTGCAGTGCTCGATGAGGTGCTGAAGAGTAAGTATAAAAAGATGACCGCATTAGTCGAGAAAAACACCGCCGCAATCAACAAGGCTTTTGAATATGCTGCGGAATGTAAAACTATAAGTTAAACTGCAGAGAAAAGATTTATCACAGAAGCCCCGGTATGAGAATCGGTTCATATCGGGGCTTCTCATTTTATTTCATTGAACCGGATTGCAACACATCTATCATTGTATAGAGTTTTTGCTTGTCCTGGTCCGAAATCATTTTTGTCAAAAATTCAACCGCATCCACCGTACCTTCTCCGTAAACTGTTCTTCCGCATACATTGTGTTTGTATTCGAAAGCTACACTTTTATCAGGAGATTCAAGCCGGTAGGTGTGAAAGGCATGGCCGGAGAGGCAATCACCTGGGACACCCAACACTTCCCGTGCATCCTTATCGTTACGAATCATGTTGATGTCATCGTTTGTAAAAGGCTTTATTCCCGTTTTGTTGAGAGTAGAGATGATTGCTTTGGCTGTACCGGATGTATCGGCTTTTGTCTTTTGATGACTCTCGGTTACAGTCAAAGAGTAATCTTTATATAAATCAGGGAAATTCTGAGCCATTGTTTCAAGCATATGCTGAAGTGCAACTATTTGCTTAGCCATATTGGGAGCTATGACTGCATAGAGTCCCGCGTTTTGGACATCTTCAGTGAGCTTCTGGCGGTCGCCTCCGGTTGTACCCATAACAAAAGGAAGTGAATGTTCAATGTAAAATGCGGCATTGTGGTTTACGGCTGAGGGGTGGGTGTAGTCAACGGTTATAAATTCACCGCACTGTTCTTTGATAACACTGATTTTTTCATTGCGGGTTTCAGGTTTTAACAGTGTGAATTCAATCCCTTCGTAAGTGACCGATTCATCTGTGATATCACTTCCGGTCAGCGAAAAGGGGAGCACATCATGCCCTCTTGCCACAGCGGAAGAGATAACTGTTTTTGCCATATTTCCTGGCAGGCCATTAACCATTATTTTCATATTTTCCTCCTGTAGTAGAAAGAAAAAAGATACATTATGCAGAGAAATTTGAAAGTGGAAATTGTTTTAGACACTGACACTGTCTGATCGAAGGTAAGGAGCAGTGTATCGTTTTCTCATAAAAAAAGCCCCGGCCAGAAAGACCGGAGCTGTATACTGCCTCGTTACCGAAAAGAGGCTTAAACTCAGACTAATAAAGCAATCGTCTACCCTTTGTAAGCTCTTACATACAGTTCTTTGAGTTCACTGATAAGAGGGTATCTCGGGTTAGCCCCTGTGCACTGATCATCAAAAGCATCCTCTGCAAGCTGCTCTACTGCGGCGGTAAACTCACCCGCATCGACACCTGCATCGTGAATGGACGCCGGGATGTCGAGAGTCTTTTTAAGAGCGGAGATATGATTGATAAGATTTTCCACACTCTCATCATCGTTTTTTCCGCCGATCTCCAGATAGCGTGCAAGTCTTGCATACCGTGCCTTCGCCTCAGGGTATTTGTACTGAGGGAAAGTACCCATCTTGACAGGTACATCGGTGGAATTGAAACGAATCACCTCGTTTATGAGCAGCGCATTTGCAAGTCCGTGTGGCAGTTTGAAACGTGCACCCAGTTTATGAGCCATTGAGTGGCAGATTCCAAGGAATGCGTTACTGAAAGCCATCCCTGCGATATTTGATGCATGATGAACCTTTTCACGGGCTTCCATATCGTTGGCTCCGTTTCGGTAGGAGCGGGGAAGGTATTCAAAAATAAGACGTGTCGCTTCCATTGCCAGTGGAGTGGTAAACTCAGTAGCCACGGTACTTACAATCGCCTCCAGTGCATGTGTCAGTGCATCGACACCAGACCAGGCGGTAAGTTTAGGAGGCATATCTTTCACAAGATCCGCATCTACGATTGCGATATCAGGTGTAAGCTCATAATCTGCGATCGGGTATTTCAATCCGGTTTTCTCATCGGTAATAACCGCAAAGGGGGTGACCTCAGACCCGGTACCGGAAGTGGTCGGTATCGCTACAAAGAGAGCCTTGTGGCCGAGTTTTGGAAACTGGTAAACACGTTTTCTGATATCCATAAACCGCATGGCGAGGTCATTGAAATCAGATTCAGGGTGTTCATACAGAAGCCACATGATCTTTGCCGCATCCATGGGAGAACCACCACCGATTGCAATAATTACATCTGCACCAAAGGCGGCGAGTTTCTCTGCACCGTCCATAGCCGTTTCAAGTGTGGGGTCAGGTGCCACATCGGAATAAACTTCATAGGTAATACCAAGATCCCTGAGTTTTTCATACAAGTCGTTGCAGTAGCCATTTTCGGCTAAAAAGCGATCTGTGACAACAAAAGCTTTCTTCTTACCTGCAATGTCATCAAGTGCAACACTGAGTGCTCCGCGTTTGAAATAGGTTCTTTCCGGTACTCTAAACCAAAGCATGTTCTCTTTCCTTTTGGCAATTGTTTTGACGTTCAACAGATGAGAAGGTGATACGTTTTCACTTACAGAATTTCCACCCCAGCTTCCGCAACCAAGTGTAAGGGAAGGAGCTATACTGAAGTTGTACAGATCACCAATAGCACCGTGGCTTGAAGGTGTATTCACAAGTGTGCGACCGGTTTTCATCCTGTTGCCAAACGCTGAAATTCTGTCGCTGTTTTCTGTATCTGTATAGAGCACACTGGTGTGTCCAAGGCCTCCAAGCTCAACAAGAGCATGTCCCTTGTCCAGTGCATCTTCAAAGTTCTCTGCACAGTAAAGGGCAAGCACCGGAGAAAGTTTTTCATGGGCAAATGGCTCTTCAGCCTTAACCGAAACCGTTTCGCCGATAAGCACCTTTGTTGCCGGATCAACTTTAATACCTGCCAGAGAGGCTATCGTTTGGGCACTCTGACCTACGATGGCTGCGTTGAGACGACCTTCCGCAAAAATCACCTCCCCGATTTTCTCCTTTTCCTTTGCTGAGAGAATATAGGCCCCCTGGGACTTGAACTCCTTCTTTATTTTGTCGTAAACAGATTTAACCGCAACCACAGCCTGCTCCGAGGCACAGATCATTCCGTTATCGAATGTTTTACTCATAAGAATAGAACTTACCGCCATACGGATATCCGCAGTTTCATCCACAAGTGCAGGGGTGTTTCCGGCACCAACACCAAGTGCAGGTTTACCACTTGAATAAGCAGCCTTAACCATACCCGGTCCACCGGTGGCAAGTATGGTGCTTATGTTTGGATGGCTCATCAGACGGTTAGAGACTTCCATGGTAGGTTCTGGTATCCAGGCTATTATATCCTGAGGTGCCCCGGCCTTAACGGCTGCCTCGAGCACAACACGGGCCGCTTCACAGGTAGATCTTTTGGCGCGCGGATGGGGAGAGAATATAATCGCATTGCGTGTTTTAAGTGCTAAAAGAGCTTTGAAAATCGCAGTTGAAGTCGGGTTTGTTGTGGGTATCACACCAGCAAGAACCCCAAGCGGCTCCGCAACCCTGATTATCCCGGCCGCCTCATCAACATCGATCTCACCACATGTCTTTTCGTTTTTAAATTTGTTGTAAATATACTCTGATGCAAAATGGTTTTTGATAACCTTATCCTCAACAATGCCCATACCCGTCTCTTCATGGGCCATTTTTGCAAGGCGAATTCGTTCATGGTTTGCAGCCATCGCTGCTTTGAAGAAAATGCGGTTCACCTGTTCCTGTGTGAATTGCGCGTATTCTTTCTGCGCCGCCACAACCCGCTCTATCAATGCTTCAAACTCCTCCAGTGCAGGGCTTACTTCATTCCCCTGAATGACTTCTGCACTTGTTACCTTCACCTTTTCTTTTTCTGTTTTCACCTCGGCACTCCTTAGGTTGAGATTTTTATTTCCTTTTTTTCATTATTATCTGAAAGTACAGCCCGTTATACCTGATTCACCACAGGAAAGTCGGGGTGAGGATGGCAGGTGATGCGAACAGGGCTTTCTGATACTGTACCTGAACAACTGTTCACGGAACAATTCGTTAATAATATATAGATAAAAAATTATCGATATAAATATATCTAAAATTGGGGCCGTTGTCAATACACAATTTTTCTAAAAACCATAAATGGTATTTTACGCCAGGGGTTAGGTGATGATTAGGAGGAATTCGGGGGTTTAAATGAAATTTTGAAACTTTTGGAGACTGTTTTTACGGGGACAGAGCTACATTTGTTTGGGGACAGAGCTACATTTGTTTGGGGACAGAGCTGCATTTGTTTGGGGACAGAGCTGCATTTGTCTGGGG
>LDWW01000010.1 GCA_001045525.1 Chitinispirillum alkaliphilum
TGTAAATAATCCAGCCGGTCAGGCGGGGTTTGGGTTCGCCATGATAATGGTCCTGTATGCCTTTGGGGGATGGAGCGAATCCGCTTTTATCGCGGCTGAGATGCGTGATCCAAAAAGAAGCATCCCAAAGGCATTGATCGCAAGTCTTGGTATTATAACCCTGGTCTATCTTGTAACCAATCTTGCATATCTCTTCGGATTGGGGTTTGAGGAATTGAGAACATCTTCTGCTCCGGCTGCGGCTGTGATGGGTACCGTATTGGGGAACTGGGGGGCAACATTTATAAGCCTCATTGTTATTATCTCAGTGCTTGGATCTATAAATGGAACAATCCTAACTGGCTCACGGGTATATGCCGCAATGGGGAAGGATCATAGGATATTCTCTGCTATGGGTAGATGGTCAGAAAAGCTTGCAACTCCGGTCTGGGCATTTTTCTTTCAGGGTTGTATAACAATTATAATGATCTTTGCCGTTGGGACAGAAACCGGGCAGAATGGGTTAGATCGGTTGCTGGGAGTTATTGGGTTCGAATCACTTCCGTGGAGTAGTTATGGAGGGGGGGGTGGGACTTTGGTGGCCGGAACTGCACCTGTTTTTTGGTCATTTATGCTTCTGACTGGAATCTCTCTGTTTTCTTTGCGGTGGCGCGACAGAAATATAAAAAGAGTCTTTTCTGTTCCCCTTTATCCTGTGCTGCCACTGATTTTTTGTGTTACATCCGTTTATATGCTTTACTGCAGTATTACTTACGCAAAGGGGTTGATTCTCTTTGGTGTGATCCTTATGACTCTTGGAGTGCCGTTTTATTGGTTAGGGTGTACGCCACAAAAAAGATAAACATGAGTGGCTTACAGTCCTTTTTATCAACATAATTGAAAGGTTGTCTAAATGGTTACAAAAAAATGTTCTGGTGTGTTGTTTTTTATGCTTCTCTTGGTTCAGTTCACTGTTTATGCGGAAAGAAAGCCTGCACGTACACCTGATATACATTTTGTTCCCACACCGCATGAAGTGGTTGAAGTTATGCTGCGATTGGCAGATGTAAAAGAAGATGATGTCGTGTATGACCTTGGGTGCGGGGATGGAAGGATTGTGATTGCTGCTGCAAAAAAGGCTGGCTGCAGGGCTTATGGCTTCGATATCGATCCAAGGATGGTGGATAAGTCTATTGAGAATGTTAAAGCAAACAATCTGGAAAATCTGGTTACAATCAAGGAAAAAGACATTTTCGACCTTGATCTCAGCGAGGCATCTGTGGTCACATTGTACCTGTTACCCGACCTTAATGTCAGGCTGATTCCACAGCTTGAAAAACTTGCCCCCGGCTCAAGAATCGTTTCACATGATTTCAATATGGCTGGCGTTGAGCCTGATGTCACCGCGAGTGTAAGACGGGAAAATGGCGGGTACAGCAGAGTATATCTCTGGACAACACCTCTGAGAAAAACAGGAAATCAATAACCGGACAGTTCATAGGTAATTGTCTGAAATAAAGGAGAATCGACATGAGAAAAATATGTTTTTGTCAAAACTGTCCCCGCAACTCCGGTTCTCCTTTACATTCCTGCTTTTTTTCCCTTTACGCTACACTTTTGCTTATCTGTTCAGGTTATCTGTGCCAATACATTCTCTTCCCAACGCACAAGCGTACGGTGCAGTAGCAGATCCTCTACAGAGGGATCGATAACCCCCGATCTGCTCGGGGCTATGAAATATGTGGAGCGGCATAAATTCGTCCCCGACAACTAAAAGAAAAAGCGTATGGTGATTTCCTCTCCCAATAGGCGAGGGACAAACATATCACAACCCTTCATTGTAGCTTGAGGACCCGGGTAATCGATTTTCAACCGGAAATGAAAGTCCTTGAAATCGGTACTGTTCAGGACATCTGGCTGCTGTGATTGCAGAGCTTGGTTATGAAAATGTTTATGTTAAAATTGGTGATGGGTACAGAGGGTGGAGTGAGCATGCTCCCTTCGATGCGTTGATTGTAACTTGTGCACCAACTCACACCTCCCCCCCAGCTATTGATTGATAAGCTTGCGGATGGAGGAAGAATGATATTCCGGTTGGTCGGGATGGTACTTAGGTCCTTATGACAAAAATCAATGATGAACTGCGTCTGGATGCAATTTTTTCTGTCCGGTTTGTGCATATGGTAAAACCGGGATAACCATTTGGAATGGGTAATGCTAAAACAGGGATAGAATCCATAGATTCTCCCCCTGTTTGGTTGTATGATGAAAATGTGTCACAAAGCAGTGCTATGGTCTGTGGCGAAAATGCGGTCTGATTCCTGGTATTCGATTTCAAGGGTATCGCTGCCTTCAAGCTCATATGATGTCCCATTGACAACTATATATAAGGGAACTTTATTGCTTTTGAGCTGCGTAACCTCAATTTTGTTTTTACTGATAGTAAAAGCTAACCAGTGGTCTTTGTGAAGAAGTTTAAAGCTGATAAAATCCCAAATTTCAGGCATCCTTGGCGAAACTTCTATATGATCCTTGAATCTGCTTATACCGGCAAAACTCTTGATGACCATATCGATGGTGCCACCCATAACTCCTGTATGAATACCCTCCCTGGTTGTTCCGCCTTGAGTATCGTTGATATCGCTTTTTAAAGCTGACTGGAACCAGGTCCACTTGTCTTCCTTGTGTGCATTGCAGTACTTGAGCACTGCAGAGTGAACAACGTGGCTAAGGGTGGAGCCATGACTTGTTCTATTTACATAGTATTCATAGTTCTTCTCCAGAAACGATATCTCGTCATCAATCGTATAACCCATCAATGAGAGAATTTTGCAAACCTGACCTGGAGACAGCAGGTAAAACAGCATAAGCACATCAGCTTGTTTTGCAACTTTGTACTTATCCGGAGAATCATTTTCAGATTTCAGAATCCGATCCATCCGGTGGATATCGTCGTACTTTTCTTTGTACGAATCCCAGTCGAGCTCCTTGAGATTCATATACCCTTCAAACTGTTCTATAATACCATCAGAGGTAATACTAACATTTAATTTGTTAATGAGATGTTCCCACTCTTTAGATTCTTTCATCTCAAAGCCGATTTTCTTGCTGAGACTTTTCAGTACGTCTGCTGGAAGGTGTTCTGTCATTTCAATTGTCTTGTGAGTTAACCAGCTTACAAGTATGTTGGTGTAGGCATTGTCTTTGAGGCCGGGAGAATCGGAGCCTGGATACGCTTCATGGAACTCATCAGGACCCATAACTCCGGTTATTGAATATCTGCCTGTTTTCTTGTCGGGTTTGGCCATGCTTGCCCACATTCTGGCGATCTCAATCATCATTTCAGCACCGTATTTGTATAGAAAATCCATGTCATAGGTGCAGTAATAGTATTCCCAGATGTTATAGGCTATGGCAAGAGATACATGTCGTTGATTTCTGCTAAGGTCAGGATCCCACTTGTCGGAAACTGGATTATAATGCACCTCCTGAGTTTCCTCATGTCCGGTGTCTGCGGTTTGCCAGGGGTACATTGCACCGCGGTATCCGTTTTTCTCTGCATTTTGTCGTGCCTGATCGAGATGTCTGTATCTGTACATGAGAAGTGATCTGGTGACTTCCGGCGAGTGCTGGTTGTAGAATGGGAATATGTAAAGTTCATCCCAGAATACATGTCCCCGGTAGGCTTCACCGGAAAGGCCTCTTGCCGGCATACCTGCATCGATAAACTTGTTGTGCTCTGATGCTGTAGAAAACAGATGGTAGATATGTAATCTAAGTGCTTTTTGAGAAAACCTGTCATTTTTTACGACTATATCACCTTTATCCCAGAGTGAAGCCCATTTTTTGATATGATTTGTTTTGAGCTTCTCATAATCCGGCATCGCGGCAATTGACTCTAACGATTTCTGTTCCGGTTTTTCTGTGTCCTGGTCCAAAGAGGTATATATGGTTATCAGTTTGTTTAATCTGTACTCCTTACCCTCTTTAGCTGTAAACATGAAATCCTGACCAATGAACTCTTCTTCTGATGCTGTATTTTTTCTAAGCTCACAATCTCCCTCAAAGTCGTGCTTTGCTCTGGTGTATATACTGACTCCGGAAGCGGTGGTCTTGGTATGAAGATAGAGTGTGTCGTTCTGAATCTCATTTGTAATTGTAGTCAGGTGCTTGGATTTTAAACTCCTGTATCTGGGTACACCATCGTTTATTACTGTGCCGTCCAGAGAAGAGCGCAATACAATGGATGAACTGTAGTTAAGGGGTGTGATTTTGTATTTGAGAGCTCCGCAATGGGGGTTATCCATAGAGGCAAACTGAGAAATTTCCAGTTTGGTTTCTCTGTTGCCGAAATCTTTGAAAATCATGGATCTCTTAACTATTGCTTTTTTGATGTTAAGCTCATGATGATAGTAAACGATTTCTTCTTCCATGGGATTGAAAAAATCCCCATCTCCGATTTTCATCTCTATGAGCAACCAGTTGGGGCAGTTTACAAAATCGTTGTTGTAAACGGGGCGCCCGTGCATTGGGGTTGGAATATTGTTGTAAACACCGGCAATGTAAGTGCCGGGATAGTGAATGTCTCTTATCTCTTTGGTTCCTGGAAAGCAACCCCTTGTTCCGTAATACCCGTTGGCTGTAGTGGTAAGAGTTTCACGAAGGTTTTCATCTGCAGGATCGAAACCGTAGTAGGACAATTTCCAACTGTCCTGTTCGATCCCTGACTTGAACCATTCTTTGATTTCTTTAAGAGTTATCTGACTAAGATCTTCAACTACTATATCTGCACCGTTTTGAAGAAGATTTTCCTTATCCTTGGCCCCATGCCTTGCAACTCCAAGAACCAACGCAAAATTCCCGTTTTTACCCGATTGAACTCCGGATATTGCATCCTCAACCATCATACATTCGTTGTGGTCAACTCCCATGTTTTTGGCTGCCTGAAGGAAAATATCCGGATGGGGTTTGCCTTTCAGCTTAAGCTCAAGAGATACATTGCCGTCAACAACGGTTTCGAATAAATCGATTAATCCGGTTACCTCAAGAATGTATCTACAGTTTTTGCTCGATGAAGCAATGCCCGTTTTTATACCCGCTTTTCTCAGTTCTTTGACAAGCTCAATGGTGCTGTTGAAAATATCGGCACCGTTGCTGCTTATAAGATTTCTGAACACATTATTCTTTTTTGTTGCTAAACCGTGTGCGGTGGTTTTCTCTGGCCCATCGCCTGGAGAGCCAAGAGGCATTTCTATGTCACGTGAAGCAAGAAAGGAGCATATTCCCTGAAGCCGCGGTTTGCCATCGACATATACCAAATAATCATCTTCTAAAGTAAAGGGAACGAATTCGGTTCCGTTTTTTTCAGAAAGCTCCTGCAGGTAATCATCAAATATCTTCTTCCAGGCATAAGAATGGGTTTTCGCTGTGTTGGTTACCACTCCATCCAGATCAAATATCGCACCTTTGAGTTCAAACATGTGTATCATCCTTTGCTGAATTTGTCTAGAATAGTAATTAATACATCGGGAGAGCTGACAGTTATACTGTTACTGCAAAGAGACTCGAGTGTATCTGTGAGATTTCTATCTTCAGTAACAAATATTGCACGAGTCTGATTGTTTTTTTTCATGGCAGCTTCCACCATGGGTAAATCTGATCGGGTATCACCACATATCAGAGGTGTCCCCTTCTCAAGATTGAGAGGGATTTCTTTGTCCAGATAACTTACACCGTCTCCCTTGTCGTAATCTTTTGCACTTGTGCCCTCGACTTCGATTGTCAGAATAATCTCTATATCCTTACCGGTATCTTCAATCCTGAATATATTGCCACTGGGATCCAGTTTACTGATAATTTCCTGTACCTTTTTTAGTAAAGTAAGAGATTTTTCGTTGTCAACAGATGAGTAGATGTCCTGTCTTGCAAGTGTGGTCTGTCCGAATTTTGGTTGAAATCCGGAGCCGATATAGCTGAAGATTTCGTACCCTTCGGTACTCACAAGTTTATTGAGTTCTGCGTTGAGCTTATCTAAAGCACTTTGTTTATCACTTTCAATGGGAAATGAGAGCCGTTCACCTTTTTTGGTGAGGTACTCTCTACCTTTTGAGCCTGCGTAGGTGAAAAGCCCTTCAGGGTTGACGCTTATGTCGACAATACCAACATCATCCAGCGGGGCTGCGGTGAGAATTACACTCTCTGCCGTTCTATGGGAAAATCTGGAGATAAAAACTGAATTGTAAACTGATTGTATTGATGAAAGATAACGTCCGCAGTAATTGTTTACGGTTCCGTCTCTGTCTGTAATAAAAGTCCTTACGTTACGGCCTTTCAGAAATTCAAGACCGTTTTCAACCTGACTTGTAAAATTGTGATGACAATCGCTTAAATATTCATAAAGAGCTCCTTCGCCCTTTTCGATAAAAAGAATATCTCTCTTGAGCTCCTCTGTTTCATAGCCAAGATCAGTGGAGATTTTCCTGGAATTAACGGTTAACATCCTTTTTCCGTTCTCTTCAGGAATGGAATCGAGTTTATAATAGGCAGCCTTGAGTGTATCAAGATTTTCCTGCCGGGGCTCTGAAGCTGACAGTATGTTCCTGGTGAGATGACGCCGGGCAGGTAGAGTACTTTGAATTATGCTGTAGAATTCATGTAGACTGATTGTTTTTGTCATAGCAACTCTTTTGATAAAATGAGATTAAATTGACAAAAAGCTTTGTTTCTAATATTATACCATAAATGTACGTAAATGAAAACAAAAATATTCACACCTGTTTGACAGAGTGCGCATTGATGCGGGGCTTTTAGTTAAATATAGCAACATTACAAAACCATTGTCAAATATAGGCCAAAGTGCAGGGGTGCAAGTAAAAAGAAGTGTGAAATTCATATGCAAAACTTAACACTGTTGGTGTTGACAAAGGTCACAAAGGTATTTTTGACAAGTTGTAATTTTGTAGATCGCCCGACGTTAAAAAAACACTTCCTTTTAGCCGAGTACTGTACAGGGATTTTTGTCTTCACAAAAAACCCCTGGAGCTTTGGACTCCGGTGGCTCCCTGAGTGGCATGGGATTTCCATGATTAAAAAACCCACACGTTTCAGCTGTTCCAGTTCCGGACTCCGGAATTTGAAATATCGTTAGGAATAAGAGAAATTATATTAAATTTTTTAAAGAATAAAACTAACAATTACTGTTCATATATGGATAGAACTGGTTTATCGAAGTATGCAAATATCAGTATACCTTGATGATTACGGGGATTTATGATATTTTCAGAGGAATTATTCGAAGCATTCGATATTAGCTAATCACTTCCTTACACAATACTGAATATACCTTCCGGGATATGATATGAAACTATCTACCAAGTGTCGCTACGGGATGCGTGCTATACTAAACGTAGCAGAGAGTTATGGATCAGCATCTTCATGTAAGAGGAAAGATATTGCAGAGAGTGAAAACATTTCTGATTCTTATCTTGAGAACATTCTGATTATTCTCAAAACCGGGGGCTTGATTAAAACCATACGAGGGGCCAAAGGTGGATATCAGCTTAGCAGGGCACCATGGGAGATTTCCCTTCTTGAGATAGTGCACTCTCTTGAGGGCCCGCTGGATCTTGTGGATTGTGTCGGTTCCCCAATCTCCTGCGAGAGACAGCCAGACTGTGTAACGCATCTCTTATGGAAAGATTTATCTGAATCATGGCAGATGATTTTAAAGAAAAGAACTCTTCAGGATCTTCTTGATCTCAAAAATCAGGGCAAAAGAATAGATTTCGTGATCTGATACCTGCTTAGGTGATCAGATAAAAAAAAGTTTCGTACTAAATAGTCAAAAATTACTCTTTCTGAATAAGGAAATTTTTTATGAGAGCATCAGGCATCTTTCTTCACCCCACCAGTTTACCTTCTCGTTATGGAATCGGAGATATGGGTGAAAATGCCATGGGGTGGATTGATCTTCTTGCTTCAAGACAGCAAACTTACTGGCAGGTGTGTCCCCTCGGGCCGACAGGGTATGGAGATTCCCCCTACCAGACACTTTGTTCATTTGCAGGTAATACTCTGCTCATTTCTCCCGATGAACTCCTCAGCCAAGGCCTGCTCAAGGCAGAAGAAGTTGAAGCATTTCCCCATCTTTCGGACAATGCTGTTGATTATGGCAATGTAATAACAGAAAAAGAAAAACTTTTTTTACGTGCATTCAGCAGGTTTACTGGTAATGAAGATTTTCAGGCTTTCTGTAAACAGCAAAACTGGTGGCTTCATGACTATGCTTTGTTCAGGGTAATAAAGGAGAGTCAATCAGGCAAACCATGGTGGTTATGGGAAAAGAAGTATAAATTGCGGCAGAAAGCTGCTATCAGGGATATTGAGCAAACATTCGGCTCTCAATTATTGTATCATAAATTTCTCCAGTATGTTTTCCACTCTCAGTGGGATAAGTTGCGGGAGTATGCGGGGAGCAAAAAAATTCGCATCATCGGTGATTTGCCCTATTATACCGCCTATGACAGCAGCGATACCTGGGCAGAGCCGAAGTTTTTTGAGTTCGATAAATCAGGTAAACCTATCAGAGTCGCTGGTGTGCCACCTGATTATTTCAGTGAAACCGGTCAGCTGTGGGGGAATCCCCTGTATCGCTGGGATGTGATGAAAAAGGATAATTATTCCTGGTGGGTGAGACGGTTGAGAAAAACTCTGGAGATGGTTGATCTGATTCGACTCGATCATTTCAGGGCGTTTGAGTCATACTGGGCTGTTCCTGCAGATCATGATTCTGCAATCAATGGGGTCTGGGAAAAGGGGCCGGGATTTGATTTCTTCCGCTCTGTTAAAAAACAGCTTGGTGAACTTCCGCTTATAGCTGAAGATCTGGGGGTTATTACCCCTCAGGTACTCGAGTTAAGAGAGCAGGTTAATGCTCCCGGGATGAAAATCCTTCAGTTTGCATTCGATGGTAAACCAGATAACCCCTATCTGCCTTATAATATACCAAAGGATAGTGTCACTTATACCGGAACACATGATAATGATACATCCCTGGGCTGGTTTAATATGCTCTCTCACGACGAGAAGAGTAGAGTGTGCAGATTCCTTGGGTGTACTGAAGAGGGCTTTCTCAGAAGTTTCATAAGGTGTGCATTTGCTTCCAAATCCGACATCTGCATCGTTCCTTTTCAGGATATCCTTGAACTGGACTCTTCTCACCGGATGAATACACCGGGAACATTTGGTGGGAACTGGAGCTGGAGATTCACCCCCGATATGGTATGTGACCATAAGCTAAATGCTTTAGAGGAGCATACGGTGACTTTTGGCAGGACTCTTGAGTCTGGAGTTATGATCTGATAAGAAAAATCAAGAACTGGTTATCTGGCCGCTGTTCTTTGGCGTGAGAATTGCTTAAGTAGCATCCATGTCAACAAAAAGTCCTACCAATACAGAGTGCATAGCAGAGCTTCTCAAGCCTCTTAACAATGAGCAGCTTGAGGCTGTATCGGTTATGCACAAAAAACCGGTTCTTGTCCTGGCTGGAGCGGGGTGTGGCAAAACTGCTGTGCTCACAAGGCGAATAGCGTTTCTATGTGCATCCGGGGTTCAGCCTTCACGGCTTCTCGCACTCACTTTCTCCAGAAAAGCCGCTCAGGAAATGGCTTCCCGCATTCAGACAATGCAAATCGGTTTGCAGGGATGTTCTGCTCCGTTGGTTACCACTTTCCACAGTTTCGCACTGAAAGTGTTGAGCTCAGAGATTCAGGGTAAATCAAATTTCGCCAGAATCGGGTATGCCGCAACCCCTTTTGTCCTCAGTGACAGAGAGAGCCTTGAGATAATTTCCGGAATGGTCGATATCCGTCAGAGAAAATTTCTGGGGCTGTCACTGACAGAACTGGACAATCATCTGAAAAGGATGGAGCTTTTCCCATCAAAGGTAAGAAATGGGTTTGACTCCAAGCAATGGGAGTTGTTGCTGAAAATCAGAACAGATTTCTCCGAACAAAAAAAACGGATGGGTCTATGGGGGTTTTCCGATCTGATTGCAGGTACAATCGAGCTTTTTGAGAGGGAACCCGTACTGGCTTCGTATTATTCCACTCTTTTTGACTCTGTATTGGTGGATGAATTTCAGGACACCAACCCCATACAGATAAAGTTATTGGAGCATCTTCTCTCCGGTGAGGCATCTCTCTTTGCCGTGGGCGATGACGATCAGGCCATTTATGGGTTTCAGGGTGCGGATATCAGCTCGATCAGGGAATTTAGAAGTCGATTTCCCTCTGCCTGCATTATAAAGCTTCAAACAAACTATAGAAGTGTCACTTCAATTCTCGATTATGCGAATAAACTCTGGGTCGGTAAGCCCGATGAATATAAAAAAATACTTAAATGCGGAAAACCGTCTCACCTCAAGGGGTGTAAAAAACCAATATGGAAAACGTACAATAATGAAAAGAGTGCAGCGTTTTGGATCCTGCACAAGGCTGAGGAACTGCAAAAAAAAGAGCGTATTAAAATCTCCTCTATGGCCATTCTGTTCAGGCTGAATAAAACACTGAATTATATGAAGGAAATTATGACAGAGATCGCGCCCGCCTCAGATTCACTCCCCACTTTCATTACCGTTCATGCCAGCAAGGGGCTTGAGTACCCGGTTGTGTTTTTGTGTGATCTGGAGGAGGGGGTTTTCCCGCATTACAGGTCTAAACGAGCTCCTCAGTTTTGTTCCTGGGGGGATATGTGCAAGGCGATGTTTAAAGGGAAAATGGATCTGGTGCCGGAAGAGACTCTGGAGGAGGAGTTAAGGCTTTTTTATGTCGGGTTAACCAGAGCTGAAAGATTTCTCTTTCTTTTAACGTGCAGAAACAGAAAGTTTTCCGGGAGAAGGGAAAGGTTAGTTGCATCCCGTTTCAGAAAACTGGTTTAAAATTTGCTAATTGACACCTATATTTGCTTAACCTATTTTTTTGCTGATTTAATGCACCCGTAGGGTAAACTGGATTTTATTGTCTTCTTGGCAAAACTGCCAAGGGCAGTGATGGGTGTGTAACAACTCTAATTCCGAAAGATCATCATGGCTGAATCATTAAAGTACTCAGATGCAGGTGTGAATATCGATGCGTGGAATCAGGTAAAAACACGCATTGGTCAACTTGTCGCCTCAACCTATAACAGCAATGTTCAGGGGCAGTTCGGACAATTTGGCGGAATGTACGATATCTCTTCGCTCAAAGACATGCCGGGCCCCGTACTGGTTTCATCAACTGACAGTGTGGGTACAAAGGTAAAGATCGCTTTTGAGACCGGGGTGTATGATACCGTTGGGCAGGATATCGTTAATCACTGTGTCGATGACATTCTGGTCATGGGGGCTAAACCTCTGTTTTTTCTCGATTATATCGGGATTGGCAGGCTTGTACCCGAAATCGCAGAGCAGCTTGTCTCTGGTTTGGTTTCAGCATGTAAATTAAACGAGTGTGTTCTTATCGGAGGTGAGACGGCTGAAATGCCGGATGTGTACAGTTCTGGAGAATTCGATCTGGTAGGGTGTATTGTCGGAGTGGTGAACAAGCCCGACGTCATAGATGGAAGTAAAATTGTTCCCGGTGATACGCTTATTGGACTTCGTTCCAATGGCTTGCACACAAACGGGTACAGCATGGCTCGCAAAATCGTGCGTGAGTTGGCCAAAAAGGAGTACTCTGATATATTTGAAGAGACTGGTAAGACTTTCGGAGAGGAGCTTCTCCGTCCTCACAGATCATATGCTCCAATCCTCTCCCTGATGCAGAAGGGGCTTATCAAGGGATGTGCACACATAACCGGTGGGGGATTTCCCGATAATGTAGACAGAATTCTGCCCCAAAACTGTGATGCGCGAATCGATGCCCGCACGTGGGAGCCTGATCCTATTTTTACCTTCATGCAAAAGGCGGGTAATGTGGAAAATCTCGAAATGTACCGTACCTTCAATATGGGTATAGGGATGGTGCTTGCTGTGAAGGAAGATGATGCAGAGAAAATTGTGGCCTCCGGAGAGCTGAAGCAGTTTGATCCGGTTGTGGTCGGTGCTGTTCAGCAGGGTTCGGGCAAAGTGATGATGGAGTTCTGATTGAAAAAAAAACTAACCGTATACAATACAGCAACCAGGGTTAAGGAGCCTTTTGAGCCTCTTCATGAGAAGGTTAATATGTACTGCTGTGGGCCTACAGTGTACAATTATGCTCATATCGGAAACCTGCGAACCTATATTTTCGAGGATGTCCTTAAAAGAACTCTTCTTGCCTTGGGTTACAAAGTCAAACACGTTGTCAATATCACCGATGTGGGGCATCTGACCAGTGATGCAGACACCGGTGAAGATAAAATGGAGAGCGGAGCCCTTCGGGAGGGTAAAACCGTATGGGATATAGCTGAATTCTATACCTCTGAATTCATGCGAAACTTCAAAGAGCTAAACTTGCTCAAGCCCGATTTGTGGCCTAAGGCTACGAGTCATATCTCCCATATGATCGATATGATTCAGGCTCTGGAAAAAAAAGGCTACACTTATATCACGGGGGATGGTGTCTATTTTGATACTACCAGGTTTGAAAAATATTGTGATTTCGCCCAACTGGATGCAGAATCACTGCGCGCTGGTGAAAGAGTTGAAATGGGGGATAAAAGGGCTGTAACCGATTTTGCTCTTTGGAAATTCTCTCCCAAAGACAAAAAGAGGCAAATGGAGTGGGAGAGTCCATGGGGTACAGGGTTTCCCGGATGGCATATTGAGTGCAGTGCGATGGCTTTGGCTTATTTAAAAGTGCCGCTGGATATACACTGCGGAGGTATGGATCATATACGGGTTCATCACTCAAATGAGATTGCGCAGTCTGAAGCTGCCATGGGAAAACCGTTTGCCAAATACTGGCTGCATGGTGAATTCCTGGTGCTCGATAAGGGTAAGATGGCAAAGAGTGGTGGAAATTTCATTACTCTGGATGCACTCAAAAAAGAGGGGATTTCTCCCGCTGCGTATAAAATGTTCTGTTACTCCGCACACTACAGATCCCCGCTGACATTTTCATGGGAAGGGGTAAGGGCTTCGGCGCAGAGTCTCAGAAACATGCTCAAGGCTATGGCTGTATTGGGCAGGGGTGAGGGAGATGCGGTATCACAAAGCAGTGTGAAGGATGTTCTTGGGGAATTTTGGGGGGCGGTTTGTGACGATCTCAATATGCCAAGGGCGGTTGCTGCGGTTTGGGATATACTGAAAAATGACAAGCTTACTCAGGGGGAAAAGATCTCAGCGCTAAAAGTCGCTGATTCTGTACTGGGGCTTGATCTATTTGCGGTCGATGGCCGAAATGAAACCATAGAAGAAATCAATGGGCATAAGATAAAGATTGTTTCCACTACGCAATTGTCCGCCTCGCTGAGAAGTGTTCTGGTTGAGGAGATGGTCAGGCGCAGGGTCGCCCGTGCTGAAAGAAATTACAGTTTGGCAGATGATATCAGGGAAAAATTTGCTTTGGCTGGAGTTGCAGTAAAGGATCTGCCCGATGGCTCTTCTGAGTGTCTGGTTGAAGATTCTGCTAAAGCACAGAATGTTCTATTGCAGGCAACCTGAACATAAACGATGGGGAAACCCAGGAAAAGGAGATGTCGTTCATGATGAAGGATAAAGATGATGAATTTCTAACCAAAATGCGAAGTGCAATGGTTGGTTCCGAAATGGAAGAGCAGTTTCTCAAGCGCAGAGAGATTTTTCTCTGGGGTGAAATCAGGGACGAGTCGGCTGAAAGTATTGTTAAAAAAATTCTCTTTTACGATGGCCTGAGTGATGATGACATCACCCTTTACATAAATAGTCCCGGTGGGGTTATAACATCGGGGTTGGCTATTTATGATGCAATGCAGTATGCTAAATCCGATATAGTGACAGTTTGCATGGGGCAGGCTGCCAGTATGGGCGCTGTGCTTCTGTGTGCTGGGGCAAAAGGAAAAAGGCATGCGTGGGGGCATGCAAGGGTTTTAATACATCAGCCCCTCATTTCTGGAAATATGTTTGGTCCGGCAAGTGATATAGAAATTCAGGCTGAAGAGATGCTCAGGGTTAGGGATAACCTAAACCATATCCTCGCCGAACACTCCGGACAACCCTTAAAGAAAATCGTTCAGGACACAGACAGAGACTTCTTTATGTCCTCTGCTGAAGCCAAAAAATATGGAATTATTGACAAAGTAATCAAATAATTTCAAAAAAAGTGAAAATATCTAAGAAATAGTTTGACTGCGGTATCTTCAGAACATATATTTGATAGACTTTTTCTTCAAGGCTTTTTGCCGATGTAGCTCAGTTGATAGAGCGTTCGACTTGTAATCGAATGGTCGGGGGTTTGAGTCCCTCCATCGGCTCCATATAATTGGGTAGGTGCCCGAGTGGTTAAAGGGGATGGACTGTAAATCCATTGGCTTACGCCTACGGTGGTTCGAAACCACCCCTGCCCATTTTTAAATTTTTTTTCTATCGGCGGGCATAGCTCAATTGGTAGAGCTCCACCCTTCCAAGGTGGTTGTTGTGAGTTCGAATCTCATTGCCCGCTCTTTTTTTTGCCCATGTAGCTCAGTTGGTAGAGCGCATCCTTGGTAAGGATGAGGTTCACGGGTTCGAGTCCCGTCGTGGGCTTTAAATGGGTGTTTTTGGTTTTCGTTTGAATATATCGAATTAACTAATTAATAAATGTTTATTTCATCAACCATGTACTGAGAGGTTTCCATGTCAAAGGAAAAATTTGATCGTTCTAAACCCCATATCAATGTCGGTACGATCGGTCATGTGGATCATGGTAAGACGACACTGACAGCTGCTATCACCCGCGTTATGGCTGCAAGAGGACTTGCGCAGCCGATCTCTTATGATGAGGTTGCTAAGGCTTCTGAATCCCAGGGACGTCGTGATGACACTAAGATTCTTACTATCGCCACTTCACACGTTGAGTATGAGTCAGAAAATCGCCACTACGCTCACGTTGACTGTCCGGGTCACGCAGATTACGTAAAGAACATGATTACTGGTGCGGCGCAGATGGATGGTGCTATTCTTGTTGTGAGTGCTGCTGATGGTCCTATGCCTCAGACACGTGAGCACATTCTGTTGGCGCGTCAGGTTGGTGTGCCTTATATTGTTGTGTTTCTCAACAAGGTTGACGTTGTTGATGATCCTGAGCTTCTTGAGCTGGTTGAGCTTGAGGTTCGTGAGTTGTTGAGTAAGTATGAGTTCCCTGGTGATGACATTCCTATCGTTCGCGGAAGTGCTGTTGGGGCTCTTACTAATCCTGAAGATGATGAAAAGGCAAAATGTATTCTTGACCTTATGGCTGCTATCGACTCTTACATTCCTACACCTGAGCGTGATGTTGACAAAGACTTTCTGATGTCAGTTGAGGATGTTTTCTCAATCACCGGTCGTGGGACTGTTGCTACTGGTCGTGTGGAGCGTGGTACTGTTAAGGTTGGAGATGAGGTTGAGCTTGTTGGTATCAGGGACACACGCAAGAGCGTTGTGACTGGTGTTGAGATGTTCCGCAAGCTTCTTGACAGAGCTGAGGCTGGTGATAACATCGGTACTCTTTTGCGCGGTGTAGACAAAAACGATATTGAGCGTGGTATGGTTCTGGCAAAGCCCAGTTCAATTACACCTCACAAAAAGTTCAAGGCTGAAGTTTACGTTCTTTCAAAAGAAGAGGGTGGACGTCATACTCCTTTCTTTAGTGGTTATCGTCCTCAGTTCTATTTCCGTACAACTGATGTTACAGGTTCACTGAATCTGGCTGAAGGTGTTGAGATGATTATGCCGGGTGACAATGCGGCTCTTGAGGTTGAGCTGATTGCTCCTGTTGCTATGGAGAAAGAACTCAGATTTGCTATTCGTGAAGGTGGAAGAACTGTCGGTGCTGGTGTTGTTACCGAGATCGTAGAGTGATTTCCGCTTTTATGGCAATGGCTTGAACGTTAAAGAGAGTGGTTAAATAATGCCCAGAGATAGAATAATACTGGAATGCACATCGTGCAAACAGCGAAATTACCAAACGACCAAGAACAAGCGTAAGCATTCAGGTCGTGTGGAGTTCACAAAGTACTGCCCTTTTGAGCGCAAAAGAACTGCACACAAGGAGACACGCTAAACACCGCGTGTGCAGTAAAGTGCTTGCTTGCAAGGTGTCATAACAGAACGCGATTATTTCTTTCCGGATGATAGGTCTGTAGCTCAATTGGTAGAGTAGCGGTCTCCAAAACCGTTGGTTGGGGGTTCAAGTCCCTCCAGACCTGTTTTCCCTGGTAGTTTAAGATGAAGAAGTTTATTCAATATTTAAGAGATGTTCGTTCCGAGTTGTCTAAGGTAAGTTGGCCGACCTGGAACGAGGTTCGGGGTGCTACTGTGCTTGTAGTGGTATTGAGCGTGGTGGTGTCACTGTATGTATTTGCCTGTGATCAGCTTCTGCTGGCGATAATGGGCTATTTTCTCGGAACAAATTAGTGAAATGTGATTTGGGGTAATTGATGCCTTCTAAATGGTATGTTGTTCACACGTATTCTGGTCAGGAAAACAAGGTGTTTACACATCTTGAAGAGCTTATCGAATCGGGAGATTATGAGGATTTGATAACAAATGTTCTAATGCCTACACAGGATGTGGTTCAGGTTAAGAACGGAAAAAAACAAAAAACTACAAGAAAGTTTTTTCCCGGCTATGTACTTGTGGAGATGGAATTAAACAAAGATACACTTCATGCGGTCAGGAACACTCCGGGTGTAGCAGGTTTTATCGGTGGAAACAAACCTCAGCCTCTAAGGGATGATGAGGTTAGGAGAATTCTGGGGCAGACCGAGAAAAGTACTCGTCAACAAATATCTGAGGTGCCATTTGAGATTGGCGACGCAGTTAAAATTAAAGAGGGCCCGTTCAAAGATTTTGATGGTGTTGTTGATGAAATACATCCTGAAAAAGGTAAAATAAAAGTTATGGTCAGTGTATTTGGCAGATCGACTCCTGTTGAGGTCGACTTCATGCATGTGACTCCAATTAGTTGAACATAAAAGGGGTTTGAGAAATTGGCTAAGAAAGAGATAGGTCAGATTAAGTTGCAGATTCCGGGTGGACAGGCCACACCTGCTCCTCCTGTTGGACCGGCACTTGGGCAGAAGGGTGTAAACATTATGGAGTTCTGTAAAAACTTCAATGCCAAGACCAAAGATGCTCAGGGGATGCTTATACCTGTAATTATAACGGTATATTCAGACAGATCTTTTACATTTGTAACAAAAACTCCTCCGGCAGCTGTTCTCATTCTTAAGGAACTGGGAAAAGACAAAGGATCAGGGGTGCCAAATAAGGAAAAGATCGGTGCTCTTACAGAGGAACAGGTGAAAAATATTGCCGAAATCAAAATGGCTGATCTTAATTCTGCCACTCTTGAGGCGGCTATGAGGATTGTCACAGGCACTGCCCGCAGTATGGGAGTTGACGTTAAGTAACACGTCCCCGGGGCGAACGTAATAGGAGTGGAGTGTATTTCATGAAACATGGAAAAAAATATAACAGTGTGTATCAGAAGGTCGATAAGTTTAAAGAGTATAGTGCCCTGGAAGCTGTCGAATTCCTGAAAGAAAATTCAGCAGTGAAATTTGATGAAACTGTTGAGATCGCTATCAAACTCGGTGTCGATCCCAGAAAAAGTGACCAGGCGGTCAGGGGTGCTGCATTATTGCCCCACGGACTCGGTAAAACTGTAAGAGTGCTTGCATTTGTGCAGGGGGAGAAGGAAGCTGAAGCTAAAGAGGCTGGGGCTGATTATACCGGTGGTGAAGAACTGGCCGAAAAAATCAAAGGCGGATGGCTGGAATTTGATTCTGTTGTGGCTACACCAGATATGATGAAAGTTGTAGGGAAACTTGGGAAAATCCTGGGTACAAGAGGTCTTATGCCTAATCCAAAAGTAGGAACGGTTACTATGGATATAAGCAAGGCTATTCAGGAGTTGAAAAAAGGAAAAGTTGAGTTCAGAGTTGATAAAGGCGCTATTTTACATGCTCCTTTAGGTAAACTCTCCTTTGACTCTGCAAAAATCATCGAAAATGCCAAAGCATTCTTTGACGCTGTTGTAAAGGCAAAGCCTTCAACTGCCAAAGGGCAGTATGTTAAGAAAGCAACTTTGACAAGCACAATGGGTCAGGGTTTAAAAATAAATGTTAATGATCTTAAATAGAGTGTTTCTTTAACACGGGCTAAAAGATTTTATATAACCTGAGGATTTGTAAAGATGTCTACAAGAGCTGAGAGAACAGCAGTTATTGACGATTTAGAGCAGGAATTTAAGCATGCCAGCGGTATTTATCTCGCTGATAATGACAAAATCAATGTGGAGAAAGTAACTAAGCTCCGGACTGATTTGCGAAAGCAGGGAATAAAGTTTCTGGTGGTCAAAAACACTTTGGCCAAAGAAGCATGTAAACGCTTGGGGATTGAGAATCTCGACCCTCATTTCAAAGGGCCAACCGCTGTTGTTGTAACTGAAAGTGAAGGGGCTGTTCCTGCAAAAATTCTCAAGCAGTTTCAGAAAGAAAATAAGCTTTTATCTATCAAGGCTGCATATGTCGACGGCAGCTATTTTGATGGTAATCAGGCAGTTCAGCTTGCTGATCTTCCTTCAAGAGAAGCGCTTCTTTCTATGCTACTTGGTTGCCTGCAGAGTCCTGTTGGAAATTTCGCTGGTGTTCTCAATGGAATTATGACCAAGTTTGTACGTACACTGGATGCTGTTAAAGAGCAAAAAGGCTCTTAATATTAATGTATAAAAAATATACGAAAAATAAAACTTTTTTCATTTTAATGGAGGTTTATTGTGGCTACCTTAAATAAGGAAGAAATCATCGATGCCATTGGGGGTATGACTGTCCTGGAGTTGTCTGATCTGATAAAGGCAATTGAAGAGAAATTTGATGTCAAAGCTGCAGCACCTATGGCTGTTGCTGCTCCTGCGGGTGGCGCGCCTGCTGCAGAAGCCGCCGAAGAAAAAACAGAGTTTGATGTTGTTCTCACAGGTGCTGGCGAGAAGAAAATCCAGGTTATTAAAGTGGTAAGAGAAATAACCGGTCTTGGCCTCAAAGATGCCAAAGACATGGTTGATGGTGTTCCCAAAAACATCAAAGAAGCAGTCTCAAAGGAAGAGGCTGAAACAGTCAAAAAGAAAATTGAAGAAGTTGGCGGCACCGTTGAGGTTAAATAATCCTACCTATGGGGTTGCTGCAATCAAACAGATTCATTTTAAAAAAATAGTTGGTATTTAGACGTAAAAAACACCTTGTATGTTCAAGGTGTTTTTACGTCGTTATTGTACTTTGTGCCATAGATAAGGCTATGAATAAACTGAGGGGATGCGCGAATGACAGATAGAAAAAGCTATTCCCGGATAAAGCGGGCTGCGGAGCTTCCAAATTTGCTGGAGATTCAGACTACTTCCTATGAGTCGTTCCTTCAGCCAGAAACCCCTCCCGGGTTGCGAAAAAAGCAGGGGCTTCATGGATCATTTCTGAGTCTCTTTCCGGTAAACGATGTTAAAGGTTATTATTCTCTTGAATATGATGGATATAAATTAGGCATTCCAAAATACACTCTGAGGGAGTGTAAAGAGAGAGGGATGACCTATGCCGCTCCGTTAAAAGTGGATATGTCTCTGCTTGTTTACGAACAAGATGGAGAAACAAAAAAATTCGTAGAAAAAATCTCCAACGAAGTTTATATTGGGGAAATCCCTCTTATGACCGAACGTGGCACTTTTGTTATTAATGGTGCGGAGAGGGTTATTGTCAGTCAGTTGCACAGATCCCCTGGAATCACTTTCGATGAAGTGTTTCACCCCAATGGCAAAAAACTACTAACCGCAAGAATCATTCCCCAAAGGGGTTCATGGGTTGAACTGCTCGTAGATGTAGATGATGTTCTTACTGTCAATATTGACAGAAGAAAAAAGATGCCTGCCACAATTTTACTCAGAGCTATGGGATTCTCAACTGATGAAGAGATCCTCTCACTCTTTTACGATACAGTCAGAGCAAAAATAAACCAAGATTCAAAAGATGAGGTCTTAGGTACTGTAAACGCAAAAACCGTTTTTGACGAGCAGACCGGAGAAATCTTAATCGATGCAAATGAAGTCATCAATGAGGAAAGATTTAACAGACTTCTTGAAAATAAAATCGATTTTGTTGAGGTTTTCGACTCTGAAAACATGATTATTAGAAACACTCTGGCTACTGATCCCACTAAGTCTGAAGAAGAAGCTCTCTTCTTTATGTATGCCACAATGAGACCGGGGGATCCACCAAACGTCGAAACCGCAAGAAATCTCATACAAAGATTGTTCTTTGATGAAAAAAGATATGACCTGGGGAATGTGGGACGGTACCGCATTAACACCAGATTAGGAGTCAATCCTCCGGAAGATGTAAACACGCTCACAAAAGAAGATATAGTCGCTGCATATAAATATATCACCGGTTTAAATGAGGGTGTAGGGTTTATTGATGATATTGACCATCTTGGTAACAGACGTGTAAGATCGGTTGGGGAACTTCTTGCCGCTCAGTTCACTGTAGGGCTGACAAGAATGGTTCGTACAATAAAAGAGAGACTGAGTCTCAGAGATACAGAAAATATTACTCCTCAGGATCTGATTAATGCCAGAACTGTTTCAACCGTTGTACAGGCATTCTTTGGATCAAGTCAGCTCTCACAGTTTCTCGATCAGACAAACCCTCTCTCAGAGCTCACTCACAAAAGAAGAGTAAGTGCTCTTGGGCCGGGTGGTCTTACAAGGGAAAGGGCTGGGTTTGAGGTGCGTGACGTACACCACACCCACTATGGACGTCTCTGTCCTATTGAAACTCCTGAAGGACCAAACATCGGTCTTATTGCATCTCTGAGTACATTTGCAAGAGTAAATGAGTTCGGGTTCATACAGACACCTTACCAAAAGGTGGAAAATGGTGTGTTGCTTAACGAGGTCGCTTACCTGACTGCTGATCAGGAAGATAACTATATTATCGCTCAGGCAAATACTCCCATTGATGAAAATGGAAAGATAGCAGAGGAACTTGTCTTTGCGCGCTACAGAGGAGACTTTCCCGTTGTAGCTCCAAAGGAAATTACCTACATGGATATCTCTCCAATGCAGCTGGTTAGTATTGCTGCCGGATTGATACCTTTCCTTGAACACGATGACGCAAACCGTGCTCTTATGGGGTCAAACATGCAACGCCAGGCTGTACCGTTGCTTAGAACAGAACCCCCGGTGATTGGAACAGGTTTGGAGAGAAGGGCTGCGATCGATTCCGGGTGTATGATTGTTGCAAAAAATCCCGGGGTAGTCGAAACCGTTGACGCAAACAAAATCGTCATTCGAAAGGCTAAGGATGAGGTATCTGCTGATATACTAGGTCTTACAGAATTTGACACCTACGATTTAGTGAAATATGAAAGATCAAACCAGGACACCTGCATAAACCAGAAAGTCTGTGTAAGGGAAGGGCAGAAAGTTGCCAGAGGGGATGTTCTGGCTGATGGTCACGCGACAAAAGATGGCGAACTGGCCTTGGGACGAAATGTAGTAGCTGCCTTTATGCCCTGGAGAGGGTATAACTTTGAGGATGCTATTGTAGTGTCAGAACGTCTTGTAGCCGAAGATATCTATACTTCTGTGCATATTGAAGTTTTTGAAACTGAAGTGCGCGATACAAAGCGTGGACCGGAGGAACTTACCCAGGAAATCCCCAACGTTTCAGAGGAGGCCCTGAGCAACCTTGATGAAAATGGTGTGGTGAGGGTAGGAACTGAAGTGGAAGCAGGAGATATTCTGGTTGGTAAAGTTACACCTAAGGGAGAAACTGAACTGTCCCCGGAAGAGCGACTCTTAAGAGCCATTTTCGGAGAGAAAGCAGGAGATGTAAGGGATTCTTCACTTAAGGCACCTCCCGGACTCAAGGGTGTAGTTATCGACTCTCGCGTTTACTCCAGAAAAGAGAGAGATAAACGCTCAAAGAAAAAAGACAAAAGCCGAATAGATGCTCTGAAAGCCGATATTACAAAGCAGATAAGTGAAATTGAAAAACTTAGAATCGAAAGGCTCTCAGAATTTCTCACAGACACCCTTACTAATGAAATCACTAATTTCCATACTGGTGAAATTATGATTTCCGCCGGAAAAAAATGGTCAAAAACCATGCTCCAGAAACTTGATCTGGAAGCGGTTTCATTCAAAGATGGTCTGTGTCAGGATGAGGAGAAAAACAAAATTGCCGAAGAGGTATTCTATAAGGCCAATGATCTTATCGCAAAGCTCGAGGACAAGCTCGAAAAGGAGATCGACAAGATCGTAAGAGGGGATGAGCTTAAGCCTGGAGTACTGCAGCTTGTAAAGGTCTATGTTGCAAAAAAGAGAAAACTTTCTGTTGGTGATAAAATGGCCGGGCGACACGGAAACAAGGGAGTCATTTCAAAGGTACTTCCTGTTGAAGAGATGCCTTATTTACCGGATGGTACTCCAGTGGATATCATTCTCAATCCTCTTGGTGTGCCATCTCGTATGAACGTGGGACAGATTCTAGAAACCCACATGGGATGGGCCGCTCAGAAACTTGGCCTTAAAATAGCAACACCGGTTTTCGATGGTGCAAACTATGAACAGGTTACTCAGCTGCTCGATGAGGCCGGGTTGCCAAACAACGGAAAAGTCCAGCTCAGAGACGGAAGAACGGGTGAGCCGTTTGAGCGTGAAGTAACTGTTGGTCCAATGTATATGCTAAAACTTTGTCACCTTATCGATGACAAAATTCATGCTCGTTCAATCGGACCATATTCTCTTGTCACCCAGCAGCCTCTCGGGGGTAAATCCCAGTTCGGAGGACAGCGTTTCGGTGAGATGGAGGTGTGGGCACTTGAAGCATACGGGGCTGCATACACTCTGCAACAGGTCCTTACTGTTAAGAGTGATGACCTGACAGGGCGGTCAAAAACTTACGAGGCGATTGTAAAGGGAGAAAATGCGCCGCAGGCTGGTATTCCGGAATCTTTCAAAGTGCTTATAAGGGAAATCCAGGCTCTTGCACTGGATATCGATATCTTGACCGAAGAATAAGTGCTTCTTTAATTTTGAAAAACGCAATAGAGCCCAAAACAGGGGGGTACGATAGTGGCAGACAGTATTAGCCAATTGGATCGAAAAACAAGTGAGATTACCGGTGTTTCTATCAGGTTATCTTCACCCGATATCATTAGAAACTGGTCATTTGGTGAAGTTACCAAACCGGAAACTATAAATTACCGTTCTTTTAAACCAGAGAGAGATGGGCTGTTCTGTGAAAGAATTTTTGGCCCTGTCAGAAACTGGGAATGTAACTGTGGTAAATATAAAAGGATTCGTTACAGGGGAGTTGTATGTGACAGGTGTGGTGTTGAGGTTACACACTCAAAGGTGCGCAGAGAGCGTATGGGGCATATTGAACTTGCCGTGCCGGTAATTCATATATGGTTCCTTAAAAGCGTACCCTCTCACATAAGCTATCTGCTTGGTCTTCCGGGTTCAACTCTCGAAAGAATCGTTTACTATGAGTCTTACGTGGTTATAGATCCCGGTAACACCAATTTGCGCAAGGGAATGCTCCTGAGTGAGGATGAGTTCTTTGAGCTGGAGGACCAGGATAAACAATTTGTTGCAAAAATGGGTGGTGAAGCAGTTCTTGAAATGCTTGCAACAATTGATCTTGAAGAGCTTGCAATCGATCTGCGCTCAAAAATAAAAATTGAATCTTCCGAGCAGAGAAAACAGGAACATCTGAAGAGACTGCGTGTCGTGCAGGCTTTCCTGCAGTCAAAAAACAGACCAGAAAACATGGTACTGAGAACTCTTCCGGTGCTTCCGCCTGATCTGCGCCCTCTGGTGCCGCTTGAAGGTGGCAGATTTGCTACCTCTGATCTCAATGACCTCTACAGAAGGGTCATTAACCGTAATAACCGACTCAAAAAACTCATTGAAATCAAGGCCCCGGATGTTATTCTCCGCAACGAAATGAGAATGCTTCAGGAATCTGTTGATACGCTGTTCGATAACGGGAGAAGAACTTTCTCCGTAAAAGGTGAAGGTAAACGTCCGCTGAAATCTCTTAGTGACCTGCTGAAAGGAAAACAGGGACGATTCAGACAAAACCTTCTGGGTAAGAGAGTGGATTATTCCGGTCGAAGTGTTATTGTGGTTGGCCCTGAGCTGAAACTACATCAGTGTGGCCTTCCGAAAATGATGGCTCTTGAGCTCTTTAAACCTTTCGTTATACAGAAACTGGAAGAAAAGGGTTATGTACAGACTGTAAAAAGCGCAAAAAAGTTTGTCGAGAAAGAACGCCCAGAGGTATGGGATATTCTGGAGGAAGTAATTAAAGATCATCCGGTGCTTCTTAACCGTGCACCTACGCTGCACAGACTCGGTATCCAGGCTTTCTTTCCTGTTTTGGTTGAGGGAAAAGCAATTCGTCTACATCCACTTGTGTGTTCTGCATTCAATGCCGACTTTGATGGTGACCAGATGGCTGTACACGTACCTCTCTCTTTTGAGTCGCAGCTTGAGTGTAGATTTTTAATGCTCAGTGCAAATAACCTCCTGTCTCCGGCTTCGGGACAACCGGTCATGACCCCAACGCAGGATATTGTGCTCGGTATATATTACCTTACAAAAATGTCTCCCGATCGCAAAGGGCAGGGACGTGCGTTTGCCGATGTGGATGAAGTAATGCATGCTATCTCCGACAAACAGGTCGATATACATGCCAAAATCAAACTCCGTCTTGATGGGAAGACGATTGAGACAACCCCGGGAAGAGTGATTTTCAATACCGTTCGCCCGCTTGGTGTGCCTTTTGTAAATGAGCTGCTGAATAAAAAAAGAGTTCAGCTCTTCATTGATGAAGTCTTCAAGACATCGGGTGTTAAGGCTACATGCAAATTTCTCGATGATATCAAAACTTTAGGATATGAATACGCCACCAGAGCTGGTATCACCTTTGGTGCCGATGATCTCATTATTCCTGAAGAGAAAAAGGAAATCATCGACAAGTCAATGGAAGAGGTTATAAGAATAAGAAAGCAGTATGACAGGGGTATTATCACTGAGGGTGAACGATACAATAAACTCATTGACCTGTGGACACATACTACAAATGATGTCGCTGATAAGATGCATGAGCGTCTTGCCGGTGATAAGGACGGGTTCAATCCTGTCTATATCATGATGGATTCTCAGGCAAGAGGAAGTAAGGACCAGATTAAGCAGCTTGCGGGTATGCGTGGTCTTATGCAGAAACCTCAGAAAAAAATCACCGGTGCCGTTGGTGAAATTATTGAAAACCCCATTATTTCAAACTTCAAAGATGGGCTTACCGTGCTTGAGTACTTTATTTCTACTCACGGTGCACGTAAGGGACTTGCTGACACCGCGCTGAAAACTGCGGATGCCGGATATCTGACACGAAGACTTGTTGATGTGGTTCAGGATGTGGTCATATATACTGATGACTGTGGTACAAGCAAAGGTATTGCTATCGAAGAACTCAGGGAAGGGGATGAGGTGATGGAGTCCCTGTCGACAAGAATTCTTGGACGATACACCCAGGAGGATGTCTATGACCCTGTTACAGAAGAGATGATCTGTCCGGTAAATACCCTTGTAGATGAAAAGCTTGCCAAAAGAATTGAAGAAGCCGGTATTGAGATTGTAAATATTCGCTCTGTACTTACCTGTGATGCTATGCAGGGAGTTTGCAGAAAATGTTACGGAAGAAATCTGGCTACAGGTAAAGTTGTCGACACTGGTGAAGCTGTTGGTATAATGGCCGCACAGAGTATCGGGGAGCCGGGAACGCAGCTTACTCTGCGTACTTTCCATATCGGTGGTACGGCTTCAAGACTTATCGCTCAGTCAAAGGAGATCGCTAAGATCGACGGGGAAGTTCGTTTCTTCAATGTGGAAACTGTCCAGCATACAAACGGTACTGTCGTGATGAACCGTACTGCTGAAATTGCCGTTGTTGACGACCAGGAGAGAGAGCGCTACAGGTACAATATCCCTTACGGATCATTTATGCAGGTAACCGATGGTCAAAAAGTTTCCAAGGGAGAGGACCTGTTTAACTGGGATCCTTACAACAATGTAATCCTTGCTCCTCGTAAAGGTAAACTGAAATTTATTGATCTGGTTGACGGGGACACTGTACGTGAGCTCTATGATGAACGATCCGGTATTACAAATATCGTAGTTGTTGAGCATAGGGAACGTAAACTTCATCCTCATATTCAGATTGTAGATGAAAACGATAAAAGGGTCGCCAACCTCTCCGTTCCTTCTGGCTGTTTTCTGCAGGTAACGGATGGCAAAGAGGTGAATCCAGGTGACATCCTGGTCAAAATCCCAAGAGAGAGTAGCAAAAGTAGGGATATTACCGGTGGTCTTCCTAGAGTTGCCGAACTGTTCGAAGCACGAAGACCAAAAGATTCTGCCGTTGTGACTGAAATTGACGGATTTATAGAATTTGGTGAAAATGAACGGGGGAATCGGAAAATCATTGTCAGGGATGAGGTCGGTGGAGCAAGAGAATATCTGATTCCTCCCGGAAAACATCTCAGAGTTCATGAAAATGACAGAGTGAAAGCGGGGGACAGGTTAAGTGAAGGGTCGATTGACCCACATGATATCCTGAGAATCATGGGTGAGAATGCTGTGCAGCAGTACTTGCTCGATGAAATTCAGGCGGTGTATCGTCTCCAGGGTGTAACTATCAATGATAAGCATGTTGAAGTTATCGTTGCACAGATGCTTCGTAAGGTGAGGGTGAAAAAAGCCGGAGATACAGAGTATCTTGAAGGTGATGATGTGGACAGGAAAAAACTAAGAGCTGCAAACGAACAGGTAATTGCAGAAGGCGGAGAACCTGCCACCTTTACACCGCTTTTGCTTGGTATCACTAAAGCATCCCTTACAACCGAATCATTCCTAAGTGCTGCTTCCTTCCAGGAAACCACTAAAGTTCTATCAAGAGCTGCAGTGGAAGGTAAAGTGGATACTCTAAGCGGGTTGAAGGAAAACCTTATCATGGGTAATCTTATTCCTGCTGGTACCGGCACACGTATCTACCGCAACTTATCAGTAAAGGATTTGGAATCTGAAATGGGTTCAGTTGACCAGCAGTATGAACGTAGTGATGATTTTGTGGAAATCGGCGGAGAATTCTGAAAAAAAATCAATAATGTGATTGATTGTTGTTAACTGATTTATTATATTTTGTGACTGTCTTTATTTTTGGAGGATTTAGGTGCCTACGATTAGTCAACTTATACGTAAAGGACGTGCGAATCTGCAGGAGAGAAGTAAATCACCTGCGCTACACAGTTGTCCGCAACGTCGTGGAGTTTGTACACGTGTTTTCACAACGACGCCTAAAAAGCCCAACTCGGCTTTGAGGAAAGTGGCTCGTGTTCGTTTAACAAATCACATGGAAGTAAATGCATATATTCCAGGTGAAGGGCATAATCTGCAGGAGCATTCGATCGTTTTGATTCGTGGTGGTCGTGTAAAGGATGTGCCGGGTGTGCGTTATCATATTGTAAGAGGTGCGCTTGATACGCAGGGTGTTCAGGATCGTAAACGTAGCCGTTCCAAGTACGGTGTAAAGCGGCCAAAAAAATAGGGAATAATTATGTCGAGAAGAAGGAAAGCTGAAAAGCGAGAGGTTGTTGCGGATCCAAAGTTCAAGAGCGTTTTGGTTACGCAATTTGTAAACAGTGTTGTTAGTGATGGTAAAAAGCGTCTTGCTGAGCGTCTGTTTTATGATGCTGTTGAGATTGTCTCGCAGCGTACTGGGCAGGATGGGCTTGGTGTGTTTAAGAAGGCTATTGATAATGTGAAGCCTGTTCTTGAGGTGAAGTCTCGCAGGATTGGTGGGGCTAACTATCAGGTTCCTGTTGAAGTGGCTCCGGAAAGGCGTGTGTCTCTTGCTATTCGTTGGCTGATAACTTACTCCAGATCACGTTCGGAGAAAAGTATGGCTGAGAAGTTGGCAAATGAATTTATCCAGGCCTCAAAAAATGAGGGTGGGGCTGTCAGGAAAAAAGTTGAGACGCATAAGATGGCTGAGGCTAACAAGGCCTTTGCTCACTTTCGCTGGTAGTTTGTTGGCTGTTCTTTGACTTTGGTGTGTGGGTGTGCTGATGTTTTTGGTTTTGGGGTTCTGGTAAAGTGCTCCTTTTTTAAGCAGGAATGTGGGTTGTATGAGTGATGAAGTAAATCTTGCGGCTATTAGAAATATCGGTATCATGGCACACATCGATGCTGGGAAGACCACTACAACTGAGAGGATGCTCTTTTATTCGGGTATCGTTCACAGGATGGGTGAGGTTCATGATGGTAGTGCTGTTATGGACTGGATGCAGCAGGAGCGTGAAAGGGGTATTACTATCACCTCTGCTGCAACAACATGTTTCTGGAAAGATTGCAGAGTTAATATTATTGACACTCCGGGGCATGTTGATTTTACAATTGAAGTAGAGCGTTCTTTGAGAGTGTTGGATGGCGCAGTTGCTGTTTTTGATTCGGTTGGAGGCGTGGAACCTCAATCAGAAACTGTCTGGAGGCAGGCTGATAAATATAACGTTCCCCGAATAGCCTATGTAAATAAAATGGACCGTGTTGGGTCAGATTTCGATGGGTGTATAGAAGGAATGAATGAAAAGTTCCCTGTGCATGCTGTGGCTATACAGATTCCAATGGGTAAAGAAGCCGGGTTTGAAGGTGTTGTTGATCTTGTAAAAATGAAGGCGTACAGGTTTGACGATTCAGCGCTTGGTGTTAAGTATTTTGAGGAGGATATACCCGAAGGGTTTGTTGAGGAAGCTGCTCTCAGAAGGGAAGAGATGTTGGAGGCTGTTTGTGATTACAGTGAGCAGCTCATGCATCAGATGCTTGAAGGTGGAGAGGTGAAGCTTGAGTTGGTTAAGTCTGCAATCAGGGCTGGGGTATTGACTGCTAAGGTGTGCCCGGTTTTGTGTGGCTCCTCTTTTAAGAATAAAGGTGTTCAGCTTTTGTTGGATGCTGTGGTTGATTATCTTCCGTCTCCTTTGGATAGGGGAGAGGTTGCGGGGTTGGATCCTGAGTCCGGGGAGGAAGTGGTCAGATCTCCCGGTGAAAATGAGCCTTTCTCTGCTTTGGTTTTTAAGGTTGCTTCCGATTCTCATGTCGGGCGTCTTGCCTTTGCGCGTGTTTACTCCGGTAAGGCTGGGTTTAAAAATGCTCTTTACAACCCAAGGACAAAGACAAGAGAGAGGGCAAGTAGAATATTTCGTATGCATTCCAATCGCAGGCATGCGGAAACTGAGATGAGGGTAGGTGATATAGTTGCTCTTGTGGGTTTGAAAGAGACTACTACAGGAGATACAATATGTGATCAGACTGCTCAGATTGTGTTTGAAAGAATGGTTTTTCCTGAGCCTGTTTTGGCTAGGTCGATTGAGCCTAAAAGTAGTGTCGATGAAGAAAAGTTGAAGGGGTCTCTTGATAGATTGGTGGATGAGGATCCCACCTGTCGGGTGTATGTGGATTCTGAGACTGGACAGAGGTTGATCTCTGGTATGGGTGAGTTGCATGTGGAAATTCTTGTCGACAGATTGATCAGGGAATTCAATGTAGGTGTAAATGTTGGTAAGCCACAGGTTTCCTATAGGGAAACTGTAAGTAGGTCTGCAAAGAAAGAGGTTGAATTTTCTCAGCAGATAGGAGGGAAAGGGCATTTCGGGCATGTTGTGCTGTCTGTTTCGCCTATAGAGCCTTCCCGGGGTGTTGAATTTGAAAGTAAGGTAGGAGCTGGAGAAGTTCCTGTTCAGTTTATAGAAGCTGTAAAGCAGGGTGTGATGGAGGCCTCCACAGGTGGAGAGCTCTCAGGGTTTCAGGTTGTTGGGGTCAGGGTTGTGCTGTTAAGCGTGCAGTACAGGGAGGATGATTCAACTGAGATCGGTTATAAGATTGCTTCCAGTATGGCCTTTAAGGAGGCGTGCAGGGAAGCGGATCCGGTAATCCTGGAGCCGGTCATGAAGATAGAGGTTGTTGTGCCTTCTGATTATATGGGCTCAGTAATCAATGATCTTAATGGTCGCAGAGGTAAAATAGCCGGTATTAATCCTCGAAAAGATGTTCAGGCAGTAGATGCTGAAGCTCCCCTTTCGGAGATGTTTGGATACGCAACTGCGCTACGTTCTCTTACTCAGGGAAGAGCAATGTATACCATGCAGTTTGATAGATATGAAAATGCCGGTACGGTGGTTCAGAAAGAAATCCTCCGCCGAATCGGCAGGTGGACAGATTAAAATAGCCAATTAAGAGATCAACTGTAAGATTGATAACAAGGAGCAGTATTTCATGCCAGGTGAAAAAATCCGCATTCGACTTAAGTCGTTTGATCACAACATCCTTGACAAATCCGCTTCGGATATTGTCCGTACCGCTAAAGGTACTGGGGCAAGAATTTCAGGGCCCATTCCTTTACCCACAGAAAGAACTGTGTACACAGTACTTCGTTCTCCTCACGTGAACAAGAAGTCCCGTGAACAGTTTGAGACCAGAATTCATAAGAGATTGATAGATATTCTGGAGTCAACTCCGCAGACTGTCGACTCTCTCATGAAACTTGATCTCCCTTCTGGTGTTGATGTTGAGATTAAAGTGTAATTTTGTTTCGCAATTAAATGACACAGATAATAAATAATTTTCAGAATAACGAGCAGGTGTAATATGATTGGTTTGATAGGAAGAAAAGTTGGGATGACCCGTATTTTTGATGAATCGGGGAAATCGGTTCCAGTTACAGTTATTCAAACCGGAAACAACATTGTTCACCAGGTTAAGACTAACGAAAAAGACGGGTATGTTGCTGTGCAGCTTGGTTTTGGAGAAGTTTCCACAAAAAAGCTCACAAAACCCATGGAGGGACACTTCAAAAAGCACAACTCCACTCCTACGAAGGTGATTAGAGAGTTTAAGCTTGACAACGAGGCTGAAGAACTTCAGCCTGGTCAGGCTGTCGGTGTTGAAGCTTTTGAAAACATCAAATATGTTGATGTCGAGGGTGTGTCCAAGGGAAGAGGGCATGCGGGTACTATTAAAAGGTACAACTTTCAGCGTGGTCGTGAAACTCATGGTAACACAAATGTGCGTGAACGTGGATCTTCCGGAGCGGGTACCTACCCTGCAAGAGTTTTCCCGGGTTTGAAAATGTCAGGCCATATGGGCGCTGAGAGTGTGACGGTGAAAAGGCTCGAGTTGGTTGGGGTCGATAAGGATGCCGGGTTGATGTTTGTTAAAGGCGCTGTTCCCGGGCGTAATAAAGGTGTCGTGTATATCTATAAAAACTATTATAAACAACAGCAGTAGCTTCTTCCCAGGATGTTATTAAATGAAGGCTAAATTGTATCAACAAAACGGAACTGTAAAAGGTGAAGTCGAGCTGCCAAATGCTGCTTTTGCCTCTGAAATCAATGAGCCTGTACTGTTTCAGGTTATCAAATCCTATCTTGCCAACCAGCGTCAGGGTACGGCAAAAACAAAGGGGAGATCAGAGGTTAGTGGTGGAGGCAGAAAACCCTGGCGTCAAAAGGGTACAGGACGTGCCAGAGCTGGTTCAAACACCTCGCCCATATGGGTTAGGGGAGGTAAGGCTTTTGGACCGGAACCACGTGACTACTACACTGTGATTCCTAAGAAACTAAAGAAGATTGCGCTGGTTTCAGCACTCTCTTCAAGGGCAAAGGAAGAGAAGGTTTTGGTTGTGGATGAAATCGTTTGCAGCGAGCCAAAAACCAAGATTATGCTTCAAATGCTCAGTGATCTTACAGTTTCTGGAAAAAAGAATCTTTTAGTAGTTGATGTTGAGGGTGACAAAAACTTATATTTGTCGGGCCGTAATATTAAGGATCTTAAAATCAAGCCGGTCTCTGAGATTAACGCTTACGATATCATTAACAGTGAGAATGTTATTCTCGGCGGAGAGAAGTTGCTTGGAAAAGTTGAAGAGGTGGTGGCACTGTGAGTAAAAATCATTCTATAATTCGCTATCCTTCCATAACTGAGAAGAATACCAATCTTCGCAGTATTCAAAACAAGTATGTTTTTGAAGTGGCTCGCGATGCAACCAAGAAGGATGTCAAAAACGCTGTTGAGCAGATTTTTGATGTCACAGTGGAAGCCGTAAACACTATGGTGGTCAAGGGTAAGAAAAAGCGTATGGGTCGGTTCAGTGGGTACAGGCCTAATTGGAAGAAAGCAATAGTTAAAGTTAAAGAGGGCGAAAGTATCGCCAAATTTGGTGAAGTTTAATATGGGTTTCGGCTCGGATTTGCAAAGCTGGAGAGCGGAGTAAGTTTATGGCAATTAAATCATTCAGACCTGTTACCCCTACCTTGAGGTACAGATCTAATAATAATTTCGAACAGGTTACAACAGACAAGCCACACAAGCCTCTTCTTGTCCCAAAGACAAGAGCAAGCGGGCGTAACAACAGAGGTGTCATAACTGTGCGGCACCGTGGTGGTGGTAACAAAAGGTTTATAAGAATCATTGACTTTAAGAGAAATAAGATCAATGTTCCGGGTATTGTAGAGACTATCGAATACGATCCTAACAGGACTGCTTTCATAGCGCTTATAAAATACCTGGATGGGGAAAGACGCTATATCTTGGCTACAACCAATATGAAGGTTGGGCAGAAGGTTGTGTCTGGTCCCGATGCTGAAATTGCTGAAGGGAACTGTCTGCCATTAGCAAAAATACCGGCTGGAACTCAGATTCATAATGTTGAGCTTCGTGAGAATAAGGGTGGTCAGGTGGTAAGGAGTGCGGGAGCGTATGCTCAGATTTTGGCTAAAGAAGGGGATATGGTGCAGATCAAGTTTCCTTCAAGCGAAATTCGCAACGTTCGCCAAACCTGCACTGCAACAATTGGTCAGGTTAGTAATCCTGAAAACATGAATACTGTCCTTGGGTCTGCCGGGCGTTCACGTCACAAGGGAATACGTCCGAGGGTGCGTGGTGTTGCTATGAACCCAGTGGATCATCCGATGGGTGGTGGTGAAGGAAAGACTTCCGGTGGTGGTCATCCGGTTTCTCCTTGGGGTCAGAAGGCAAAGGGTCTCAAGACTCGCAGGGCTAAGAAGTTGTCAAGTAAATACATAGTAAGACGTAGATCCAAATAAGGGAAAGTTTATATGGCTCGTTCAGTTAAAAAAGGTCCGTTTGTTGATGGTCATGTAGAGAAGAAGGTTGAAGAAGCCAACACTACGGGTCAGAAAAAAGTTATTAAGACTTGGTCCAGGCGTTCGACCATACTTCCGGAATTTGTTGGGCATACATTCGCCGTTCATAACGGAAATAAATTTGTACCTGTTTATGTTTCGGAGAATATGGTGGGGCATAAGCTTGGTGAGTTTGCTCCTACAAGAAATTACCGTGGGCATGGTGGCAAATCTGACAAGGCTGCCAGGAAATAGTTTAGGAGGAGTAAGGTGGAATCACAGGCAACTATCAGGTACCTTAAATCAACACCCAGAAAAGCACGTTTGGTTGTTGATGTTGTAAGGGGCAAAATGGTAGGTGAAGCATTAAATATGCTTGAGTTTGGAGTAAAAAAGGAAGTGGCTACAGATGTTGCCAAGCTTATTAAATCAGCTGTGGCGAATATGCAAAGCAAAAATGCTGAAGCTGCTATAGAGGTGGATGGTCTTAGGGTAAAAGAGATCAGGGTCGATGAAGGTCCGGTGATGAAGCGGTTCCGTCCGCGTGCCAGAGGGCGTGCATCACAGATCATTAAGCGTCAGTGCCATATCACCGTTACCGTTTCTAATTAACAGGAGGAGTTGTGGGGCAGAAAACTAATCCGGTAGGTTTACGGCTGGGGATTACAAGATCCTGGTTTTCTAACTGGTTTGCTAAAGAGCGTTTTTCTGATTATCTCTATGAAGATATAGTTATCAGAAACTATCTCAAAAAGCGATTGGAGCATGGTGGTATCAGTGCGCTTGAAATCGAAAGAACAGCAAAGCGTGTTACTGTGGGGGTACACACTTCACGTCCAGGTATCATTATTGGAAAAAAGGGTGAAGAGGTTGAGAGACTCAAGGGTGAACTTCAGCATCTGACTCAGAAAGAGATTCAGATTAACATCCGCGAGGTAAAGAAACCGGAAATGGATGCTCAGCTTGTAGCTGACAATATTGCCCGCCAGGTGGAAAAGCGTGTTTCCTATAAAAAGGCCACAAAAAAGGCTATATCAACCGCTATGCGCATGGGTGCTGAAGGGATAAAGGTGATGATCTCCGGAAGGCTGAATGGTGCTGAAATCGCCAGGACTGAAACCTATAAAGAGGGTAGAATTCCGCTTCACACTTTAAGAGCTGATATCGATTATGCTACTTCGACTGCGCATACCACTTACGGTTGTATCGGTGTAAAGATATGGATTTGCAAGGGAGAGATTATCACCCGAAATGAAAAGCAGACTTCGGTTGCTGAAGGCGCCAAGGCTTAGGAGGATATAAAAGATGCTGTCGCCCAAAAAAGTTAAATGGAGAAAAACTCAGCGCGGTAGGATGAAGGGTATGGCTACCCGTTGTAATCAGATCTCCTTTGGTGAGTTTGGTTTACAGGCAATGCAGCCTGGTTGGATTAATAATCGTCAGATCGAAGCAGCACGTATAGCCATGACCAGGTATATAAAGCGTGGTGGTAAAATCTGGATCAGAGTGTTTCCTGACAAGCCGATTACAAAACACCCTGCCGAATCCCGTATGGGTAAGGGTAAAGGATCGCCCGAAGGATGGGTGACTGTGGTACGGCCGGGTACAATGATGTTTGAGATGTCAGGGGTTAAGTCTGAGGTGGCAAAAGAGGCCCTGCGTCTTGCAGCTCAGAAACTTCCAATTCAGGTTAAGTTCGTAGAACTTGAGAAACAGGGTGTTTGATATGAAAGCAAATGAATTAAGAGAACTTTCAGAAAAAGAGATCCTTGAGAAGATAGATGGTTGGGAAGAAGAACTTTTCAATCTCAGGTTCCAGGCAAAGATGGGGCAACTGAGCAATCCACTCCAGCTTCGTTTGGTTCGAAGGGAAATCGCTAAGGCAAAAACAGTTCTTCGTGAGAAGAGCGCAACTGCACAGGCTTAACTTTGGTGCGAGGAAAGAATGGCTGAAAGAAATTACAGGAAAGAAAGAATTGGTGTGGTAGTCAGTTCCAGTATGGAAAAAAGTGTTGTCGTAAGCATTGAAAGACAGCTGAAGCACTCCAAGTATGGAAGAACTATCAGATTGAAGAAAAAATACATTGCTCATGATGAACAGAATGACTGCAAAGTAGGAGACAAGGTGAAGATATTTGAAACTCGTCCTCTGTCAAAGCTAAAGAGGTGGAGAGTCGGGCAAGTATTGGAACGTGCTAAATAATCATATAATATCAGAATTGATAAGCGGGTTGAGGAAGAAATATGATACAGGTAGAAACAAATCTTGTTGTTGCCGACAATTCCGGCGCAAAGAAAGTACAGTGTATTAGAGTTTTGGGTGGTACACGCCGGCGGTATGCCCGTGTTGGTGATGTGATTATTGTTTCTGTCAAAGATGCTGCGCCAAATGGGGCTGTGAAGAAAGGAACTGTCGCAAGAGCTGTCGTTGTTCGTACCACCAAAGAGTATGGACGCAAAAACGGAACTTATATCCGTTTCAGTGATAATGCAGCAGTTATTGTAAATGATACCGGAGAGCCAAAGGGTACCAGAATTTTTGGCCCGGTGGCAAGAGAACTTAGAGATAAAAAATTTATGCGTATCGTGTCGCTTGCACCTGAGGTGCTATAAGGGGTACAGGGAGATGCTATGGGGTTAAAGTTAAGAAAAGATGATATGGTTCAGGTAATGACAGGAGAATACATTGGTAAAAAAGGACGTATTCTCAGGGTTATTCCCGAAAAGAACAGAGCCATTGTAGAAGGAATCAATATTGTGAAGCGTCACACCAAGCCCAGTCCGAAAAATCAGCAGGGCGGTATCATGGAGAAAGAGGCTTCGTTGCATCTTTCTAATCTGATGCTCATATGTCCTAAAACCGGAGAGCCAACCAGATTAGGTGTGAGTGTACTGGAGAACGGAAAGAGAGTTAGATTCTCAAAAAAGGCTAAGGAGTCGATAGAGTGAGTACGGGAACAAAACAGAAGCCCAGAATGAGGGAAATGTACGAAAAGACAGTCGTACCTGCGCTCCAGAAAAAGTTCAGTTACAAGAACGTTATGCAGGTGCCTGTCATTGACAAAATTGTGATTAATATGGGTGTCGGGGATGCCGTTTCTGATGCAAAACTTCTTGATGAAGCGCTGATGTGTGTCAGGGAAATATCCGGGCAAAAACCTATAGTCACAAGAGCTAAAAAGGCTATTTCAAACTTTAAGCTCAGAGAAGGAATGCCCATTGGCTGTAAAGTGACTCTCCGTGGTCAGATGATGTGGGAGTTCTTCGACAGGCTCGTTTCTATTGCAATTCCAAGAATAAGGGATTTCAGAGGGTTACCCAGGAAATCATTTGATGGAAACGGTAACTACACCATGGGTGTTAAAGAACAAATCGTATTTCTTGAAATTGACAGAGATAAAATTTCCAGAATCACCGGAATGGATATATGTATCGGAACTACTGCATCAACAAATGAGGAAGGTCTCGCTCTGCTTCAGGAGTTAGGCATGCCGTTCCGTAAATAAAATAGGGGGAGTAGGGTGGCACGAAAGGCACTTATAGAAAAATCCAGAAAGAAAGCCAAGTTTTCAACCAGGGCATATACAAGATGCAGAAGGTGCGGCAGACCGCGCGCTATTTACCGTGACTACGGTCTGTGCAGGGTCTGTTTCAGAGAGATGGCTTTAAAGGGTGAAATACCAGGTGTTGTCAAAGCAAGCTGGTAAGAAAAATTCAAAATTGCATAAGGGGTTTATGGAATGTTAACAGATCAGATCGCCGATATGTTCAACAGAATTCGTAATGCTGTTCAGGCAAAGAAACGTACGGTTGATGTACCTGCATCAAAAATCAAAAAAGAAATCACCAGAATTCTATTTGAAAACCATTTCATCAGCAAATACGCTTTTGTGGATGATGGCAAACAGGGTGTAATAAAAATTCTCTTGAAATACGATGATAATATGCAGAATGCAATTCAGGGTATTAAAAGAGTAAGTACTCCTGGTCTGAAAAAGTATTCCGGTGCCAGTGATATCCCGCGTGTCAAAAATGGTATGGGCATCGCAATCGTCACCACATCAAAGGGTGTGATGATTGATAATGAATGTCGCAAAATGAATGTGGGTGGAGAAATTATCGGACAGGTTTGGTAAACTGTACCTTTGATTATACTTGAAATTAATCAGATTGAACAATTATAATGAGGAGTTGAGACTTGTCTCGCATAGGTAAACTACCAGTTGTAATCCCCAGTGGTGTTCAGGTAAAACTGGATGGGGCAAATCTTGAGGTTAAAGGGAGTAAAGGAACTTTAAACCGGGTAATCCCCGAGCAGATTAAAGTTGAGATATCTGATAAGGAAATCAGATGTCAGCCCAATGATGAATCCAAAGAAACAAAGGCTCTCTGGGGGCTTTACCGTGTTCTAATTTACAACATGGTTATCGGAGTTTCTGAAGGGTACAAACGTGAGCTTGAGATTGTCGGTGTCGGATACAAAGCAGAAATGAAGGGTAAAGATGTGTTGGTCGCTGCGGGATTTTCAACTCCCGTTTTGTTCAAAACACTGCCTGGTGTAAATATTAGTACTTCCGGTCCTAACAGAGTTGTCGTTGAAGGAGTTGACAAACAGGCTGTTGGACAGGTAGCAGCGGATATCAGAAGGCTTAGGCCACCAGAACCTTACAAAGGTAAAGGGATCAGATATCTTGGTGAGCAGATCAAAAGAAAAGCTGGTAAAGCAGCTGGTAAGTAAAATAGGGGAGTATTAAACAAATGGATAAATCAAAACGTAGATTGCTTGAGCGGACCAGAAGGGCTGCCAGGGTACGTACAAAAATTTCAGGAACATCCGAACGTCCCCGTCTGTGCGTAAGACGCAGTATAAGTCATGTTTACGCTCAGGTTATCGATGACGTGAAAGGTGAAACTATAGCTCAGGTTGCCAGTTTCGGAAAGTCTTTCCAGGACAGAACAGAAGGAAAAAAAGACTTGACCAAAACTGATATCTCAAAGCTTGTCGGAGAGATGATCGCGGAAAAGGCTATGGAAAAAGGTGTCACTTCAGTTGTTTTTGATAGAAAAGGTTATCTCTTCCATGGTCGTATTAAGGCTTTGGTTGAGGCTGCACGCAGTAAAGGGCTCGTTTTTTGAGTAGTTGAAAGGGGAATTTCCTTTGAGTAATGAACAAATGAATGCAGGAAGCACAGAAGCACAACTGACAGACAGGCTTATCGCCGTAAACAGATGTGCAAAGGTGGTAAAAGGTGGAAGACGTTTCGGATTTAACGCTCTTGTAGCTGTTGGGGATGGTAACGGTACTGTCGGAATTGGCATGGGTAAAGCCAACGATGTCACCGAAGCTATACGTAAAGCTGTACAGAGTGCAAAGAAACATCTGGTTAAGGTGAGTATTGTTGATGGAACTATACCTCATGAGGTTCTGGGGCATTTTGGCGCAGGAAAAATGATGCTTAAGCCTGCTGCACCAGGTACCGGAGTTATCGCTGGCGGGCCTGCACGTGCTGTACTGGAACTTGTTGGGGTTCGTAACATCCTCACCAAATGTTTAGGTACTACTAATGCCCACAATGTTGTCAAGGCAACTCTTGATGGATTGAAACAGTTGAAAACTAAGGAACAGATTAAAAAGCTGCGACAAATAGCGGCTTAAGCCGGAGACTGCAATGAGCAAGAAAATTAAGATAACTCAGGTAAGAAGCGCTATTGGTAGACTTGAGAATCAGAAAAAGACCATGAAGGCGCTTGGTTGTAAAATGAATAAATCCAGAATCCATGATGATACTCCTGTTATCAGGGGTATGATCAACACTGTTAAACATCTGGTGAAAATCGAAGAAGTCTAACGGAGAGAATGATGCTTACACTCAGTAATATTAAGCCCTTTCCAGGGTCACATAAAAACAAAAAAAGGGTTGGACGCGGCCAGGGCAGTGGTACAGGTACTACTGCAGGGCATGGAAACAATGGGCACAACGCAAGAAGTGGCCCTTCTTTCAAACCCTATTTCGAAGGTGGACAGACACCACTTACGCGCAGATTGCCCAAAAAAGGTTTTCACAATCCATTTAAAAAACAGTACCAGATTGTTAACCTGAGTTCAATCGAAAAGCTTGAGGGTGTTAAAGAAGTAACTCCTGAAGTTCTTTATGACAAAGGGCTGATTCATGAAGCTGAACTTCCCGTGAAAATACTGGGTGTAGGGGAGCTGACAGAATCTGTTTTGGTGAAAGCTCACGCTTTTTCCAAAACAGCAAAGGAAAAAATTGAAAAAGCTAAAGGGAAAGCAGAGGTAGTTTCAAGTGCTTGAGACCGTAAAAAATATTTTCAGGATTCCGGAGCTCAAAAAACGGATCATATTCACACTGATTATTGTTTTCATTTATAGAATCGGTGGTCACGTACCCACTCCGGGTGTGAATCCAAGTGTGTTGGCAGAGTTTTTTGGCGGTCACCAAAACTCTCTGTTCGGATTATATGATATGTTCGTTGGTGGAGCTTTCAAGCGGCTTACCGTTTTCGCGCTGGGTATCATGCCTTATATCAGTGCATCAATTATAATCCAATTGATGGGAACCGTTTTCCCCTATTTTCATAAGCTTCAGCGTGAAGGGGCGGAAGGCAGGAAGAAAATTACTCAGTACACACGGTATGGAACTGTACTTCTTGCACTGATTCAGGCTGTCGGTATAAGTATTTTCATTCAGAACATTACCTCTGATGCTGGCGAAAGTGCTGTAATACCTTTCATGCAGGGATTTCTATTCACTTTTACTACAGCGATAAGTTTGACCACCGGTACAATACTCATCATGTGGCTGGGTGAGCAGATTACAAGCAGGGGTCTTGGAAACGGTATTTCACTTATAATTTTCATTGGTATTATTGCACGCCTGCCTGAAGCGGTGGTAAGTGAAATTGTGCAGGTAAGTGCCGGGGCACGTCATCCGATGATCTCTCTTATCATTCTTGCGATAATTCTGGCTATGACCGGGTTTATCGTCCTGATGACACAGGCAATGAGAAGGATTCCAATTCAGACACCCAAAAAAGTGGTCGGAACAAAAATGTATGCCGGACAGAATACTGTTCTCCCGCTTAAGCTTAACATGGCTGGTGTTATTCCAATTATCTTTGCTTCCTCACTTATGACATTCCCTGGAATGATACGTAATTTCTTCCCGGAATCAATGGTCATGGAAGATATTTCAAGGATTTTTGCACCGGGTGGAATTCTTTATTCACTCATATATGCGTTATTAATTATATTCTTTACCTATTTTTACACAGCAATTATTTTCAATCCGGTCGATATTGCAGATAACCTGAAGCGTTCGGGTGGATTTATACCTGGAATACGTCCCGGAAAAAAGACTGCTGAGTTCCTTGATAATGTGCTGACAAGAATCACTCTACCAGGATCGGTTTTCCTGGCATTTATTGCAATCGCTCCATTTATGGTGATGAGCGGATTGCGAATAGATTTTTATTTCGGCGGGACCAGTGTGCTCATTGTTGTTGGTGTTGCTCTTGATACACTCCAGCAGCTCGAGTCTCATCTGCAAAATCGCAATTATGAAGGTTTCATGAAAAAGGGCCGTTTACGTGGAAGGAGATAATGATCTCGTAACCGAGAGAATCTATGGCTAAACACGACTCAATACAGGTTGAAGGTACAGTAACAGAAACACTACCAAATGCTTCTTTTAAGGTGCAACTCGAAGGAAAGCATGAGATACTGGCACACATTTCAGGAAAGATGCGTATGAATTATATCCGCATTCTTCCTGGGGATAAGGTGCTGGTTGAGTTGTCGCCTTATGATTTATCACGTGGCCGAATAGTTTATAGGTACAAGTAATTAAAGGAGATCAGCTTGAAAGTCAGGGCTTCGGTAAAAAAGATTTGCAATGGATGTAAAGTAATTAGGCGCAGGGGTATAGTAAGGGTTATATGCACCAAGAGTCAAAAACATAAGCAACGTCAAGGTTGAGATCTTTTTCAGATCAATGTGTTGATGAAATTTCAAACTATAAGAATTGTTAAAGAGGGGGAGCAGAAATGGCTCGTGTAGCTGGAGTCGACATTCCTAATAACAAAAGAGGCCAGATATCACTTACATATATCTTTGGTATAGGTCCAACATCGGCTGTTAAAATACTTAACAAAGCTGGAATAGATCCTGATAAAAAGGTAAAAGACTATTCAGAAGATGAACTTGACCAGATAAGACGTATTATTGATGGCGATTATCAGACAGAAGGTAATCTTCGTGCTGCTACTCGCATGAATATCAAAAGGCTTATGGATATTGGATGTTATCGTGGCTTAAGGCATCGTAGAGGACTTCCTGTAAGAGGACAGCGTACAAAGACAAACAGTCGTACAAGAAAAGGTCCAAGACGTACTATTGCTGGTAAAAAGAAAGCCACTAAGTAATATAATCTTTCAGAATAAGAGGTGTTTTTAGATGAACAAGGATAGCAGTGCAAGTGCAACCAAAAAGATAAAAAAGAAAGCTACTTCTGAAGGGGTAGCTCATATTAGGTCAACTTTTAACAACACAATTATCAACATTACCGATACAAAAGGTAATGTGGTTGCATGGAATACACCTGGTAAGTCCGGTTTTAAAGGATCTCGAAAGAGTACACCTTTTGCTGCCGGTATCGCTGCAGAAGTTGTAGGTAAGCTTGCCTATGATGCAGGGGTTCGCAAACTGGAAGTACATCTGCGGGGTGCTGGTAACGGCAGAGAGAATGCTATTCGGTCACTTGCAGCCGCAGGTTTGAAAATTGTGGCCATAAAAGACTTTACTGCAGTTCCGCATAACGGGTGTCGTCCTCCCAAAAAGCGTAGAGTCTGATTTGTTGATTCTGGATAAAAAAAATACATATAGAAATTCACTGTCGTTCGAGTAGAGGAGATTGTCATGGCAGTATATCACGGCCCGCGGTGTAGGCAATGCCGTAGGGAAGGTATTAAATTGATGCTCAAGGGGGAGCGTTGTAAAACTGAGAAATGTGCTGTTGAGCGCAGACCATTTCCTCCAGGAATGCGTGTGTCAAAACGCAGACGTGCCTCTACAGAGTATAATACACAGCTCAGGGAAAAACAAAAGATCCGTCGTATCTACGGTATCTTGGAGAAACAATTCAGACTGTATTTCCAGGCTGCGGCCAAAACCACGGGTGTAACGGGTGAGAATCTTTTGAAGATTCTTGAAATGCGTCTTGATAACATAGTTTATCGTCTTGGGTTCGCCCCTTCCCGCAGCAGCGCTCGTCAGCTTGTTCTTCATAACCACTTTGTGGTAAATGGCAAGAAGGTGAATATTCCTTCGTACAAGCTAAAAGAGGGTGATACAATACAGGTTAAAGAGAAGAGCAATAATCTAGAACTGATTCACAGCTCGCTTAAGGCTATGAGAGACACTCCAGAGTGGCTTACAGTTGATAAAGTTAAGCTTGTTGGTCAGGTAATACGCGTGCCGGATCGCGCTTCCATACCGGAAAATGTACAGGAGCAGCTTGTCGTCGAATTGTACTCCAGATAAAAAAGGGAGACTTAATACAAGATGAAATGGAAGAGTTTGTTGATGCCCAAAGGCATCCAGGTAGAGAATCCGAATAATTTGCCCAACTTTGGACATGTTGTAATAGAACCATTGGAAAGAGGATGGGGTCATACCTTAGGGAATTCTCTCAGAAGGATCATGCTTTCTTCCCTTCAGGGTGCAGCTGTTATATCCGTCAGAATTGAAGGCGTTTCTCATGAGTACTCAACAATCGACGGTGTTGTAGAAGATGTGAGTGATATTATTCTCAATCTTAAACAGTTAAGGCTTAAGATGATATCCGATCAGGATACTTATCTGAAACTGGAGGTCAGTGGTGAGGGTGAGATCAAAGCTTCTGATATCGAACCGAATTCAGATGTTGAAATTCTTAATCCCGACCTTCACATCGCCACCATTAACTCCGATGCCAAACTGAAAATGGAAATGAGAGTTTCAGATGGAAGGGGTTATGTACCGGCTGAAATGAACAAAAGAGAAGATGAGCCTATTGGTACTATTCCCATTGATGCAATTTTCTCTCCTGTAACAAAGGTTAATTTCACAGTAGAGAACACCCGTGTCGGGCAACGCACTGATCTTGACAAGGTTGTTTTCGATGTGTGGACAGATGGAAGTCTTAGTGTTGAGGACGCCCTGGGATATGCATCAAAGCTACTTTATGATCACCTTGAGATCTTTATCAATATTGAAGGTGAGTTTGAGCCGGTAGAAGAATCTGTGCATGATGAAAAGGCCGAAAAACTAAGACAGCTTCTTAAAATGAGAGTGGATGAGCTTGAGCTCTCTGTACGCTCAAACAACTGTCTTCGTGCTGCCAATATCCACACTCTTGCTGATCTTGTAAGAAATCAGGAGTCGGATATGCTCAAGTACAAAAACTTCGGCCGCAAATCTTTGGTCGAACTGAATCATGTACTTGGTAATCTTGGTTTGACATTTGGTATGGATGTAGATAAAATCATGGGTCAGGAAATGGAAACTGCCTGATTTTGATTTTTTTAATTCAACAATGGTATAAGAGAAAAGGTAAGAACCATGCGTCATTTAGTATCAGGACGAAAATTCAATAGAACAGCCAGTCATCGTAAAGCGATGCTCAATAACATGGCTATGTCTATACTGGAAAATGAGAGAATCACAACAACACAAACTAAAGCTAAAGAGGTTCGTGGCGTTGTAGAACGTCTTATCACTTACGGTAAAAAGGGTAATCTTCAAGGTATCCGTATGGCTGCCAGGAAAATAAACGACAAAACCCTTTTGAAAAAGCTTTTTGACGATATCGCTCCAAGCTATAAAGATCGGGAAGGTGGATACACCAGAATAATCAAAATTGGAGAACGTAAGGGCGATAATGCTCCTATGGCAATTATTGAGCTTGTAGGAAGAGGAACGCCTGATGCGGTTAGAAAAAATAAGAAAAAAGGCAAGGCAAAAAGCACTACACCTAAAGTTGAAAAAGTTCAAACTCCGGTTTCAGAAGAATCAAAGCAGGCAGAGCCTTCTGATAAAGGTTCTGAAAAAGAGGAAAAGTAATTAATCAATGTTTTTTTTGGTTTCATTTCCGAAAGGATTGATTTATGGCAGTTAGTTATAAAGAGTTGGGTTTTGTAAACACCAAAGAAATGTTCAAGAAAGCTTTCGAAGGTGGATATGCTATTCCTGCATATAACTTCAATAATATGGAGCAGATTCAGTCAATAGTAACTGCCTGCGGAAAATCAAACTCACCTGTTATCATGCAGGTTTCAAGTGGAGCCAGAAAATACGCTAATCCGACTCTGCTGCGCTACATGGCTCAGGGAGCTGTTCAGATGGCAAAAGAAGCCGGACATGATATACCTGTCGCACTTCATCTCGACCATGGGGATACTTATGATATATGTGTGTCATGTATTGAAAGCGGATTCTCATCTGTTATGATCGACGGCTCACACCACGAATATGAGAAAAATGTTGAGCTGACTGCGAAAGTTGTTGAATATGCACATAAACATGATGTGACTGTAGAAGGGGAGCTTGGAGTTCTGGCCGGAATCGAAGATGATGTTGTCGCAGCTGAATCCATCTACACTCAGCCTGAACAGGTTGAAGATTTCGTAAAGAAAACAGGTGTTGATTCGCTTGCTATTTCAATCGGAACTTCCCACGGTGCCTATAAGTTCAAACCAGAACAGTGCACACGTGATGAAAATGGTGTACTCGTTCCTCCTCCACTCCGTTTTGACATACTTGAGGAGATCGAGCGACGCATTCCCGGATTCCCGATTGTGTTGCACGGGTCAAGTTCTGTGCTTCCTGAATACGTTGATATCATAAACAACAATGGTGGTAAACTTGCCGCTGCTGTAGGTATTCCGTCAGAGCAGTTAAGACGCGCTGCAAAATCTGCGGTTTGTAAAATCAATATCGACTCCGACGGTCGTCTTGTGATGACTGCAATGATCAGGAAAATATTTGCTGATAAACCCGATGAGTTTGATCCAAGAAAATATCTTGGTCCAGCACGTGAAGAACTGATCAAAATGATGATCGACAAGAACGAAAACGTTCTTGGAAGTGCCGGAAATGCCTAAGTTTTAGCTATATATTTCAATGATTTGAGTTTAAAAGCCTGTTTCAATTACTGAAACAGGCTTTTTTGTTATTACCCGCCAATTTTTGATCTCCAAAATACATTATAATGGTTCCACTCTCATGTTCCCGCTTGTTATATAATCATTTGTATAATCCTGATTTAACATATTAACGTGGTTTAAACTCAAGTTTTTGATCAAGGTATGGAAATGGCGCGGGATATGTTTGGGAAATACTGCTCTTAATATTACAATTTAAGCGATGCCATAAATTGGGAGGAAAAAATAAAATTATTAGATTGACACCTATGCGTATATATTGTATGTTCTTGCCCAGAAGGTAGCACCTGTTGTGGTGTAATCTTAAACATAAATATGGGAAAGGTATAGTTTTTATGATTTCTACGATCCGAAAGCGTGATGGCAAATTAGTACCGTATGACAATTTTAAAATAGCCAATGCAATTTTTAAATCAGCTGAGGCCGTTGGGGGGAGAGATTTCGGATTGTCGCTTATGCTTGCAAAGGAAGTAGAAGAGGTAATAAAGGTACGCTTTCACTCCAATTCTATTCCTGCCGTTGAGGAGATCCAGGATATAGTAGAGAAAGTGCTTATAGAGCAGGGGCATGCACGTGTCGCAAAGGCATATATCTTATATCGTGAACAGCACCGCCGCATCCGAACTACTGATAATCTGCTTCTTGATATTGCCAATACAATGAACGGGTATTTAAAACAGGAAGACTGGCGGGTAAACGAGAATTCAAATGTGAATTATTCTCTTGGGGGCCTTATCCTTCATAACAGCGGGGCAATAACAGCCAATTACTGGCTTGAAAATATCTATGGAAGTGATATCTCATCAGCACACAGAAACGGAGATATCCACCTTCATGACCTGAGTATGTTTTCAGGCTACTGTGCAGGGTGGTCACTAAGACAGCTGATTTCAGAAGGTCTTGGAGGGGTTAGAGGCAAAATTTCATCCCGTCCTCCCAAACACCTCTCTACTCTTATACAGCAGATGGTGAATTTCCTTGGAATACTTCAGAACGAGTGGGCTGGGGCACAGGCCTTTTCATCTTTTGATACCTATCTGGCGCCGTTTATCAGAGTAGATAACTTAAGCTTTAAAGATGTTAAGCAGCAGATTCAGTCCTTTGTTTTTGGTGTGAATACTCCATCACGCTGGGGCTCCCAGGCTCCATTCACAAATATCACCTTTGACTGGGTTGTACCGGATGATCTTAAAGATCAGCCCGCTATAGTTGGTGGGGAACTGCTGGATGTGTGTTATGGGGATTTTCAGCACGAAATGGATATGGTAAATAAAGCATTCCTTGAAATTCTTATCGAAGGGGATGCTGACGGGAGAGGGTTTTCTTATCCTATACCAACCTATAACATAACAGATGGTTTCAATTGGGACAGCGAAAATGCACAACTTCTGTTTAAAATGACAGGAAAGTATGGAACACCCTATTTTCAGAACTTTATAAATTCAACACTGAACCCAAGTGATGTGCGTTCGATGTGCTGCAGGCTCCAGTTAGATAAAAGGGAGCTGCGCAACAGAGGCGGTGGATTGTTTGGTGCAGATGAATTCACTGGTTCCATTGGGGTTGTGACCATAAATCTTCCGAGAATAGGGTACTTTTCTACCTCGAAGGATGATTATTTCAGCCAGTTGAATCATTATATGGATGTGGCACGTGACTCACTGGAGATCAAACGAAAGGTTATAACCAAACTTATGGATCAGGGTTTGTTCCCCTACACCCAGCGATATTTGCGTCATTGGAACAACCATTTCTCCACAATCGGACTCATTGGGATGAATGAATCCACACTGAATTTCATGGGTAAGGATCTCACAGACCCCGAAGCTCGTCAATTTGCAATGGAAGTGCTTCAGCATATGCGTGATAGGCTCATACAGTATCAGGAGCAGACCGGACACTTGTACAATCTGGAAGCAACTCCGGGTGAGGGTACATCCTACAGACTCGCAAAAATCGATAAGGCCCGCTTCTCAAGAATGATCATTGCAGGAGATATTGAACCTTACTATACCAACTCAACTCAGCTTCCTGTTAATTCTACAGAGGATATTTTTGAAGCTTTGGATATGCAGGTGGATATTCAGAAACAGTACACTGGGGGTACAGTGTTTCATGCTCATATCGGAGAGTCGATTGATGATGTAGAGACCTGTAAGCAGCTGGTTCGCAAAATCGCCTACAATTACGGTATACCCTATTTTACACTTTCACCGGTTTTCTCTGTGTGCAAACTGCATGGATACCTCAAAGGGGAGCATTTCTCATGCCCCACCTGCTCAGAAGAAGCCGAAGTTTATGCACGTATCGTAGGATACTACCGACCAGTGAAAAACTGGAATCCGGGAAAGAAATCAGAGTATAAGGATCGTACTGTTTTTGATACCGGGGATAAATCCGCGCAGGAGAAACCAGTAATTCAAAAAGTGGCAGAAGAGAAAAAATGTGTGAATACGTGAAAATCTCTGGTTGGCTGAAAACATCATTCATAGATTATCCGGGGACGGTTTCAACCGTCCTTTTCCTTTCTGGATGTAATTTGCGCTGCCCTTTTTGTCATAACCCGGGGATTGTAAATGATGAATTACCGCAGGTCGCATTTGATGAGGTTAAGCAATACCTCATCAAAAGAAAACATATAGTCGAAGGTGTCGTGATAAGTGGGGGAGAACCTACGCTTCACCCGTCTCTTCCGGAGCTTGTCAGGGAACTCAAAAATATGAAATTGCGGGTAAAGATCGATACCAACGGACTTTTACCTGAAATGATTGAAAAAACCTCCCCTGATTACCTTGCCCTGGATATAAAGACCGTTCCGGAAAAGTACAGACTTCTGGGTGCAGATATGGTGGATGTTCAATGCAGGCTGCGCAAATCGATATCTATGGTGGAGGCTATGGGAGAGAATGGCGAAGTTAGAATCCCGGTAGTCCCCGGTTTGGTTGATGATTTTGAAATTGAGGAACTCAAAGAATTGCTTGGGGGAGTAAGGAAGGTTTTTATTCAGCCTTTTAAGAGGAATGCAGAATTGCTCGATCCTGCATTTAGTGATATTGAGCCACATTCACCAGAAAAATTGAAAGGGTGGTGCCGTATGCTGCGCAGTCTTTCGATTGATTGTCATATCAGGGGGATGGAATATTGAGTCGCTTTTAAAAGGCTTAAACAAACAAAGAAGCGTTGGGGGGGCGATCCTCAGAAAAAAAGAGGCTTTTTGAGTCCTCAGGTGGCAAAAAAAAGAAAATGGGGTGGTGTGCTGCTGGGGTGAGCTGCACTATTTCGATTATGTTACCCTCAGATCAAGACACCCTTTCCAATCTCCTTTTTTAATTTAAAGCTGCTGTAGTAAAAAAGAACTTTGTGTTTTGGTAATTTGCTTGTCAATTTACATTGAGGGGTATATAGATGGAATCTTATGTTTCAAGTGTAAATAAAAAAGTAGTATTCTATATCATTTCTGTTTTGGCCGCTTTGGCGCTCCCTGGATATGTGGTTGTGCAGTTTTACAGCAGGTTGCCAGAAAGTACCTATGTAATGAAAACAGAATATCTCTCCCCCGATGCAAAGCAGTTTAGGGTACAGGGGTTTAAAGAAAATCATATGATAGAGTTTATCGTTTTAGCACACGAGGATAAGGGAGAGCAATATTCAGACTTTATCACCTTTAATGATCGGGACGGTCGGCGGTTAATGTTGTATTCCCACAACGAAGAGATCAAAAACCCGGTAAGAAGGTACCATGCTCTGGTTGAAGATATGAAGACAAGAAATGGTAAAATGATAACTGGTGAAATGTCTTTTGTAAATAACAAGAAGAGTTCTTTTTGTGATGATACATATTGCGTGACGAGGTTGGGAGGGCTCGGTGTCGTTCAGATGATTTCACCAAAAGAACTCAAGACCCAGATTGAGGAGGTTTTCAGTGAGATGGGCATATTAGAAAAACGGACAGATATTCCTCCTGCATCAATGTGGTTAAAGAAGCATGCCAATGTAATATCCATATCATTTCTCCTCTTTTACTCTGTGATCTGGTTAACCGGTATTTTTTTGGGAGGGGAGTGGCTTGCAAAAATTAAGCCGGAGTTTGGTATATGGCCTAAAAGCAAAGATGATTTGAGAAGCGAAATACTGGCTCTAAATAGACTGGATATCCCGTTTAGAATAGAAGAGCAGGACGATGATATCCTCTGCTCTGTCTGGAAATGTGATGGTAAATGGAAAAACCTATATGATTCTTCGCGTCTGCACAAGGTTCACGAAATTAAAATGAAATTAAAGCAAAACAGTAAATCTGTATCAGTAATGGAGACCGTTAGAGCTGTGATTAGGGATAACGGGGCTATTGCTTTCTCAAAAAAGGAGCAAATCTGCAGGTCGCAAGCATTTTTTGAGTACGCCAGCAGCCGTACCTTTGGTTTGAAATATCAGTCCGGGTTACCAGTTCTCACAGGGGTAGATTTCACTTTGGACGTCCAGGAGATAAAAAATCCGTTGATTGAGATTGTTACAGCTTCAGGCTGGTCCTGGAAACCAAAAAGTTTCAAAATGTAAAATTTTTACTCTGTTTTGCCGGGTTTGGATTTTTGTTTGGCTTTAGGATTAGTCTTTCCATGAAGATCTGAAAAAACACCGTTTTTTAAGTCAGTTGCTGATTTTCTGGTTTGAATTGTTAAATATCTTTACAGATTGTCTAAATTTACGTTATATTATTTCTGAGCGGATCATCTCATCACAAAAAAAAAATTTCAGCACCATGCTCCAGATTATCCGCACCAGCAAAATATATTACTTCACACATTTTGTTTTTTTTACATTTGTAGCTTTAACTGCAGTATTCAAGCTTTTACATGTGATTTCATGTATATACTGTGGGATTGGTGTTGTAGTTTCATATATGTAATCTCTGTCAAATGATGATTTGTGTCGTTTCGGCAGGATTACATTCTATCCCGAAAGAGATCAATTAAACGGTATCTTATGAAGTAGTTTTGTTATGAAAAATTAAAATTACAGCAATTTTACAAACCATTTTTAAAGGAGTAATTATGAAATGTGCCATTGTGTCTTTTTCCCTTTTGCTGGGGGTATTTGTCAACTCTCATGCAGGTTCTTCTCCTATCCCTCTCCTGGTTGGACATGAAATAAGCCTAAATACAGAAGAGGCTCTGGAGCTTTACTGTGAATCAGCAAGAGGAATACGGTATTCTTTTGCGGTATCAAAAGGGGAAAGTTATGTAATTGATATGAAATCGGATGAAGTAGATTCCTACCTTGAACTTAGTGTGTCCGGAATGCATTTGAGTGATGATGATGGAGGAGAAGGGTACGATGCACGTATCATTTTTGAGGCGGAATCTGATGATAATGCAGTGATTCTGGCACGAACATACGAGCAAAGTGGAATCGGTGCGTTTTCTTTAGGTTTATCAAAACTAGCTTCTCCTATCCCTCTCCAGGTTGGACATGAAATAAGCCTAAGTACAGAAGAGGCTCTGGAGCTTTACTGTGAATTAGCAAGAGGAATACGGTATTCTTTTGCGGTATCACAAGGGGAAAGATATATAATTGATATGAAATCGGATGAAGTAGATTCCTACCTTGAACTTAGTGTGTCCGGAATGCATTTGAGTGATGATGATGGGGGGGAAGGGCACGATGCACGCCTCTTTTTTGAGGCGCAATCTGATGATAATGCGGTGATTCTGGCACGAACATATAATTACAGTGGAATCGGTGCGTTTTCTTTAGGTATATCAAAACTAGCTTCTCCTATCCCTCTCCAGGTTGGACATGAAATAAGCCTAAATACAGAAGAGGCTCTGGAGCTTTACTGTGAATCAGCAAGAGGAATACGGTATTCTTTTGCGGTATCACAAGGGGAAAGTTATATAATTGATATGAAATCGGATGAAGTAGATTCCTACCTTGAACTTAGTGTGTCCGGAATGCATTTGAGTGATGATGACGGAGGAGAAGGGCACGATGCACGTATCATTTTTGAGGCGCAATCTGATGATAATGCGGTGATTCTGGCACGAACATATAATTACAGTGGAATCGGTGCGTTTTCTTTAGGTATATCAAAACTAGCTTCTCCTATCCCCTTCCAGGTTGGACATGAAATAAGCCTAAGTACAGAAGAGGCTCTGGAGCTTTACTGTGAATCAGTAAGAGGTATACGGTATTCTTTTGCGGTATCACAAGGGGAAAGTTATATAATTGATATGAAATCGGATGAAGTAGATTCCTACCTTGAACTTGATGTATCCGGAATGCATTTGAGTGATGATGACGGAGGAGAAGGGTACGATGCACGTATCATTTTTGAGGCGGAATCTGATGATAGTGCAGTGATTCTGGCAAGGACGCATGATCACAACAGTATAGGTGCATTCTCCTTAAGCATAGTATCATTATCCCAGCGCTCTCCATCTCCTGTTACCGTAGGAGAAACGGTTTCGGTAAGTACAGCACAAGCCCAAAGCCTCTACTGTCATGCAAGTGGTGGTTTCCCTTATAGCTTTGAAATAAAAGAAGGTGAAAAGTACATAGTAGAAATGATGTCTGACGAAATCGATTCATATCTTGAAATCGCCTTTCCTGATGGCAAAACGCTGGTTGATGATGACGGAGGGGATGGTAGAAATGCAAGAGTGGTTTTCACTTCACATATGGATGGTGAGGTTGATGTACTCGCAAGAACTTACAGTCGTTCAGAAATCGGGCCATACAATTTAAGAGTATCTCAACCTGAAATTTTAAGACAATATAGAGGAAGACTGAATGAAAGAAGTAAGCGTGAGCTTATTGCTAATCGTTTCTATACCAGACATACTTACAGGGGAACTTCAGGTAAAGAGGTGTTAGTAATTCTTGAAAGCGATTGCTACGATACATATCTGGTAGTGTCTGACAGAGACGGTAACTTGCTGGAGCTAAATGATGATTTCGGCGGAACAACAAACTCACGGGTGACAGTTACAATACCGGATGATAGAAGACTTGTTATTACAAATACACATGCCTTAGATCAACCTGTTGATGGGGAGTACAAAATCACCATCTATGGGAATTAGACCGTTTTCTAATGAATTTTAAGAAAAGCTGACAACTATCAATACTTCACTGCAAAATTTGCAAATTGTGGTGGAGTATTTTTGTTTTCTGCCTGTTAGAGAGAAAGAATCTTGCATTATGTAAAGGGAAGGGGTAAGGTTTTGATGAAATCAGAAAAACTATTATCCCCTTTTGGTGATATGGTTTATTTGTCTTTTTTTGCGATACGCATTGGTATAAGTCTTAGTAGAAATAGCACTATTTCCGGAATGTTGGCTCCGGGGGAATCTGAGGTTGTTTTCCGTTCCGCAAGTTGCATGGGGTGATGTAACGCCTTTTTAGTTGCGTCGCATAGCCAATTATAATTTCATGTCAAGAATAGATGCAACATGCTGCTGGTAAATCGGTATAATGAAGCTAAGGAGTATTCTGCAGATGGTGAGTACCTATTCTGAACGGTAGCAAGTCAGTATTGCCATAATTTGACATGGTATGTAAAAATGCGCTGATGTGACTCATTACTCCGGTTTACCATGGCCAGGCAAGTAAAAACTACTCCGGGATGGATAATTTGAAAAAATGGCGGGAGAGACACACCTTACCTCTATTCCAAAGGTGATTATGTGGGGCTACTTGTTTACAGCTCAAATAAATTGAAACCCGGAAAATTTATTTTTTTAAAAAAATTACCTGATATCTGATAATGTTTTATATATTATATACTTTTAGTAAAACGGGATGATCATATCTTTTCTCGGTTGTTGTTTTAGGAGTAAACTAAAATCAAACAAAATCACCATGTAAAAAATACAGGTGAGAACCAGGTGAGAACCTGAAAGAAATAAGAGAGAATTAATTCAAGGGAGTCGATATGAAAAAGGTACATTTAGTTCTCGCCTTGTTTTTCCTTATCGGTGTGGGTTTACTGATTGGTGCTGGATTTACTTTAAAAAAAAGTCTTGAGTTGCTTAACAGAGGCATTGAAACCACAGGGACAGTTATACAATACCGCCAGTCTGTGGATGAGGACGGAAGGTACAGCTACTACCCAATCGTTTCCTTTGTTACTTCTGATGGTGATACCATAATCCATTCCTCCTCAGTTGGCAGTAGCCAGAGACCTCATGTAATCGGAGGAGCTGTACCTGTTCGTTACCATGCAAACAATCCCCAAAATGCAATCATTGACTCCTTTTCGGGTTTGTGGGCAGGTCCTTTGGCACTTGGAATTTCTGGTTTTTTAACCATGTTTCCCTGGCCTGTATATGCGGTGGTTCTTAAGAAAAAAAAGGAAAAAAGGGAGTGGCTTAAGCTGTATGGAGAGAGGTTGAATGCCAAGATTCAACGAGTAGGTCTCGACACATCCACTAGATTTAATGAGCAGCACCCTTTCAGGATTTATGCCCAGTGGAATGATCCGCACAGTGGTAAAGTACAAATATTTAAAAGCGAGTCAATCTGGTTTAATCCGGGGGATTATATAAAAGGAGAAAATATCGAGGTTCTGGTTGATAAGAACAATCCCCGAAAATATTGGGTCGATATTTCCTTTCTGCCAAAAATCGGTTGAAAAAAATTCACTAATTCTATACTCACAACACACAGGAGTTTTTATGGAAACAATTATTATTAGTATTGTTTTGGTTCTTGTAATTGCTTTAGCTGTAGGATCGGTAATTAAAATCTACAATAAGCTGGTAAAACTGCGTAACCGGTACAAAAACAGTTATGCTCAGATCGATGTGCAGCTCAAACGCAGGTATGACCTGATTCCAAATCTGGTTGAAATTGCAAAGAAATTTATGGAACACGAAAGGGGAACGCTTGAAGGGGTGACAAAAGCCAGGAATACAGCATATATAGCTTCCACCAAAGCAGCGAATAACCCCGGAGATCCAGATGCAATGAGAGAGTTGATCCAAGCTGAAAGCGTATTTCGCGGACGTATGGGCGGCTTTTTTGAACGAGCAGAAAATTATCCTGCACTCCAGGCAAATACGAATATGATGCACCTCAAGGAAGAGTTGACTTCTACAGAAAATAAGATTGCTTTTGCACGTCAGGCTTTCAATGATGCAGTGACTCTGTACAATACATCACGTGAACAGTTTCCAAGTGTGGTGTTTGCAAACACGTTCAACTTCGGTGCCGCAATGTTGTTTGAAATCGAGGAAGAGCAACGTGAGGGCGTCAGGGTGTCTTTTGATTAATTTAACCGAAGGAATAGATAAATGTCTCTGACTCTTACAATGGACTTTTTTGGCCACCAGGATGAAGCGCGAAGAAAGACAACTCTTCTTGTGTGGTATTTTACGGCTGCGGTGCTGATGATTATCGCCGGTATTTACTTCGTGGTTGCTGGTTTAATGGTATACTACGAAGCAATAGATTCATTGATCCATCCTCTCCTGCTGCTTTCGACTTCCGCCATTACCCTGTCGGTTATCCTCTCCGGCAGTTTATACAAAATCTCCTCACTGCGCAAAGGGGGGGCGGTTGTTGCCAGAATGATGGGTGCAGAGGTGGTGTCTTTGGACACAGAGAACTTTGAGGAACGGAAGTTGATGAATGTAGTGGAAGAAATGTCCATAGCTTCCGGGTTTCCCATGCCGGAAGTATATGTGATGGATGATTCAGCTATTAATGCTTTTGCTGCAGGCCATTCTCAGGATGATGCTGTAATCTGTGTTACACGCGGTTGTATGGAGCAGCTTAGCCGTGATGAGCTTCAGGGGGTTGTTGCTCATGAGTTCAGCCATATCATAAATGGTGATGTGCTGATCAACATCCGCCTTATCGGTGTTTTGCACGGAATTTTAATGATAGGGCTTTTCGGGAAATATCTGTTCACTTCTTCTTACAGCTCTGTAATGTTCAGTTTACGCACATCATCATACTCTTCTTCTTCATCTGATTCTTCCCGTTTTAATTCACTGAAAAAGAAGAAAGAAGCTTTTGTTACACTATTGGCCGGTCTGGCAATAATGGCGTTAGGCTATTTTGGTGTTTTTTTTGGAAGTTTGATTAAGGCTGCCATCTCACGCAACAGGGAGTACCTTGCTGATGCTTCTGCGGTTCAGTTTACCCGCTCTCCTGATGGTATTTCTGGAGCACTGAAAAAAATTGGCGGTGTAAAGGGTAGCTCTGAAATTAAAAGTTTTCATGCTTCGGAGGTAAGCCACCTTTTCTTTGGAAACGGGATAAAGAGACCTTTCCTTAAGGCAATGGCAACACACCCTCCACTGATTGAAAGAATCAAAAGAATTGAGCCTCAGTTTAAAGGTTATGGAAATTCTGATTTGGATCAAACAGCACCGTCTGGGGGGGATAGCCTGGGGGTAAATGTAAGTGGGTTTGTTGGATCCGCTCCAGTTAGAGAATACAATCCCGGGAATATCGTTGAATCAGTTGGACGTCCGACTGCTGATCACCTCTCCTATGCATCAAATTTTCTGAAATCATTGCCCGATGAGATCCATACCGCCTGTCAGCAAGCTGAAGACGCAATGGCTCTGATCTTCTCTGTGTTGATTTCTGAGCAGGCAGATGTCGCAGAAAAGCAAATGGCTACAATTCAGCAGGAGGCAGGGGTTGAAGTTTTGAGTAAAGTGGAAACACTTCTCCCTCAGATACAAATGCTGGAGCGTAAATCATACATTCCAGTGTCCGAGCTCGCTCTTGGTGGTCTTAGGTCTATGACAGAACAGCAATATTCAATGTTTATTTCAGTTATCGGGAAACTTATCGAAGCCGATAACCGTGTTTCCATATTTGAGCTTGCCCTCAGGCAGATGATAACCCGAAAACTCAGCCATAGATTTGTCACTTTGAAAAGGCCAAAAGTGGCTTATCGCTCGATTCCTTCTGTAAAGAAGCATCTCTCACTCCTGATCTCCACGCTCGCCTGGTCGGGTACTGATAATAGCAGTGAGGCCCAGGCTGCATTTGATGCCGGGATCTCTGAGGTACAAGAAGGTTCACAGTTCTCACTTCAGCCGCAGAACACCCTTGGCACAGAGCAACTGGAGGTAAGCCTCAAAGAGCTGGACAAAGCATCTGCATCGATAAAGAAACATATACTAAAAGCTGCCGTTGCGGTCGTGGCGCATGATGGAAAAATTGGTGTCGATCAGGCTGAGCTTATACGGGCTGTAGCGGAATACCTACATTGTCCCGTACCGCCCGTTCTGGTTAATGTTGCTGAGACTGCCACAGCCTCCTGAAGTTTTTAAAACCCCGGTTTCCATTGTAAGAAAAGGTTCTTGGAAAGCCGGGGGAACCATCTTTTTTGCCTCTGTTTTCTGCTTCAAAACGCTAATACTACTCTAAATATTTCAGTATAAAGAAGAGTAATCATTTATCTCACAGGGGGATAGATGCTATTTTTATTCTGGTTGTTGGTTTTCATATGTTTTTATTAACAGGTTTAGCTAAACGGAGCAATGTGGTGAAAAGAGTACTGGCGGCAATGAGTGGTGGTGTTGATTCTTCGGTCACAGCAGCACTTTTGAAAGAACAGGGTTATGAAGTCATTGGTGTGACAATGAAATTGCTGGATACAATGGATGTGTGTGATGAGAGTCGGTCTTGCTGTGGTTACGATGCCGCGAGGGATGCAAAGGTGGTTGCAGATTCTCTGGGTATCCCGCACTATACGATCAATGCTGTAGAGGCCTTTAAGGAATGGGTTATTGACGATTTCGTAGGTGAATACACTCGTGGACGTACGCCTAATCCATGTATAAGATGTAACTACTTTTTAAAATTCGATTTTCTCATGAAGAAGGCACGGGAACTGGGGTGTGAGTTTCTTGCAACCGGGCATTATGCCATTATGGAAAACGGCACTCTTAGAAGGGGGGTTGATCAGGTGAAGGATCAATCCTACTTTCTATACCCTGTTTTTGCAAATGATCCCTGTAAAATTCTCTTTCCCCTTGGCAGAATGTGTAAAAGCGAGGTACGGGAAATTGCCGGAAGGTATAATCTCCTTACCGCCCAGAAAAAGGAGAGTCAGGACATATGCTTCATCCCCGATGGGGATTACGCCTCATTTCTGAAAGAGAAAAGGGACATGGACGTTGTTCCCGGCTATATAGTTGATCTTGATGGCAACAGGGTAGGAACTCATCAGGGGGTTCAGTTCTATACTGTCGGTCAGCGAAAGGGGCTGGGGGCTTTGGGATGCAGAATGTATGTAAAAGAGATCAGGGTTAAGGAGAATGAGGTTGTGGTGGCGAGGGATGAACAGCTTTTCTGTGATGCCATTGAGATTGAGGAATTGTTGAGTCAGGAGGACCAAATCTCGGTTGGTGATCAGTTTCTTGCACAGGTAAGATACAGAAGTAAACCGGTTGGGGCTGTTGTAGAGGATTATAGAGACGGAAAAATGGTATTGCGTTTTGATACTCCGGTGAGGGCGGTTGCACCCGGTCAGTCAGCAGTTCTTTACAGAGACGACGTGGTTGTAGCCGGAGGTCTTATTACAAGGGAAATTTAGGCTAAATCCTGTTGTCCATGGAACATCTGTTCATTTGTTGCGCAGTAGTTCTCTCTTCAATTTTCTGGTTTTATGAAAAGATTCTCCACCACCCTGTAGTGTGATGCAGGAATTTTACCTCCTGCATGCTTCTATACTTTAGGCTACCTACTCAGCCCTGTGGGCACCCTCCCTGCATTGCCGCAGCACATGATGACATCCCGCTGCATCCCCCCGGACATGGCCCAGAAGGTGAGCTTCCCATGGAAATTGCCCCGATTGCACTCATGAGTTTGTCGGTTGCTATAGAATTGCAGGCTGGGCATGGGACTTTTTGGTTGAGATCCCCAGTGATCAGCTCTTCATAGGTGTGATTGCACTCAGTGCATCTGTATTCAAAAATCGGCATACTACCTCCAGATTAAGGTTTTCAAATAAACAGCACTACGATTACAGGAACAAGAAATTTAGTATATGGGTAAATTTGGTTCCACTTATACACTGTATTCTGGGTGTAGTGGAATTTATAAATTAATATCAGGACAGGGTATTGGGAATGGTAATTGCTCTTTAAGGTTAGTGCAGTATTTCTTATCTGTTTTGAGAAAGGAGTGGTTTTTATGTTTCAACCTTGGATAAGTTTATTGGCTGGATTGTGGGCGTTCTTTTCATCGTTTTCCGCTCCACTTCTTGTTCCGCTTAATTTTATCATAACCGGGTTGGTTTTGGCGGTTATGGGATTTTGGAGAGTTCAGCGGACCTGGCAGGGTGTAGTTAACGGGATATTGGGATTGTGGCTTGTGTTTTCAGGTTTTGTGCCGGCGCTTCAGACTCAGACCAATCTTCTGACAGTGGGAGTTGCGGCGGTGATAATCGCGGCCTGGCGTATAAGTGAGACCAGAGCCCCAAGGCGTCATGCTGTTCGTGGTGCCCGTTAGGGAGTGGGTGTGTGAGTTGATGTCTTTGTGGAATAGCATATGAAAAGAGAAAGTAAGCGGGTGTGGTCTGGAGCGGTTTGCTCCAGGCTGCGTCACGCACCTGTATAGATCAATTGTATTTGGAGGAAAGTCTTGGAGGAGATTACCACACCCCAGCTTCTGGAGCTGTTGGATGATCCGGAAGTGAAGATTATAGATGTGCGTCCAACTGAGGCATATAATGGGTGGAGAAATAAGGGCGAGAAAAGGGGAGGGCATATAAAAACGGCAAAAAGTCTTCCGCTTAAATGGACCTCCTATTTCGACTGGCCAGAAATTGTAAAGGAAAAGAAAATAAGACCAGCTGACCGGTTGGTAATTTATGGCTACAACAGAGATGAAGCCCAAAAGGTTGCATCCCTTTTCCTTAGGGCCGGATATCAAAACCTCTCTCTCTACGACCATTTTCTGCACCACTGGGACAAGGATCATAATCTCCCGGTCTCAAAACTGACCCGATACAAACAACTGGTCTCACCCGCTTGGCTCAGGCAGCTTATAAGTGACGGAACTGCATCCGGGTTTAACTCTGAGAGGTACTGTATCTGTCATTGCTATTATCGTGATTCGGGCAGTTATGACAAGGGACACATCCCCGGAGCAGTACCGCTTGACACAAATTCTCTCGAATCTCCAATCACCTGGAATCGCAAAACCCCCGAAGAGATAAAAACAGCCCTTGAGCAGTTGGGTATAACTCATGACACAACCGTGGTGCTTTACGGCACCTACTCTTTTCCACGCAATGATGATCCTTTCCCCGGAAGCAGCGCAGGGCATCTGGGAGCAATGCGTTGCGCCCTTTTGATGCTCTATGCAGGGGTAGAGGATGTTCGTCTTCTCAATGGTGGATTTCAGGCCTGGACAGATGAGGGCTTTGAAATTTCAAAAGAGCATACTACACCTCGTGCTGTTGCTAGTTTTGGGATCACTGTACCAAAATACCCCCACCTTATGATCGATACCGAAGAGGCACGGAAATATTTACAATCAGAAGATAAGAATCTGGTATGTGTGCGGAGTTGGAGTGAGTATATAGGTGAGGTCAGCGGTTACAATTATATCAAAAAGAGGGGACGTATTCCCGGCGCTGTGTTTGCAGATTGTGGCAGCGATGCCTATCATATGGAGAATTACAGAAATCCCGATCATACCACACGTGAATTTGGCGAAATACACTCTATGTGGGCCAACTCCGGTATCACCAAGGACAAGCATAATGCTTTTTATTGTGGGACGGGATGGCGTGGGAGTGAGGCTTTTGTCAACGCCTGGCTTATGGGGTGGAAAAATATCTCTGTTTATGACGGAGGGTGGTATGAATGGAGCAGTGATGAAACAAATCCGACTGAAACTGGTGTTCCAGACTGAAAATATGTGAAAACCTGATATTGGAATTGAATATGGACTATTCTGAAACTGCACTGATTTCCGACAAAATAACAATTAAGAATGCATTCAGAGAAATCAAAGCTGAGGACATCGTCTCTTCTGTACTGCAAGGGCTTCTCTCTGCTCCAAGGCACATATCGAGTATGCATTTTTATGATACCGCAGGCTCAAAACTGTTCGAAAAGATAACTGCCCTCCCCGAATACTATCTGACCTCATCAGAAAAAAAAATGCTTCAGAAAAATGGCGCCTCGATTTCGGAAAAATTTCTCAACAGAGATGTTGTTGAGTTGGGGAGCGGGGATTGTTCAAAAATTTCTATCCTTTTTGACGGTCTCAGTGCGGATGAACTTAAATCGATCAGATATATACCACTGGACATAAGTTTTGAAGCAGTCAGGCAATCGGCTTTGACGCTTAACTCCAGATACCCGGACTTAATAGTGTCGGGGATAATTGCAGACTTTACAAAACAGCTTTCTGAGATACCAAAAGACAAAAGTCGGTACTTCTTGCTGTTAGGTAGTACAATTGGGAATTTTACACCAGAACAGTGCTGCAGTTTTTTGACACTTTTGTCGCAAAATATGGGGCCAGATGATTTATTCCTGATTGGAATAGACTTGGTTAAGGATGAAACCGTTATTCACAAGGCCTACAACGACAGCCAGCTCGTAACTGCAGCTTTCAACCGAAATATACTCAATGTAATTAATTCTATTGCTAAAACGAATTTCAAGCCCGATTTGTTTAATCATTATGCATTCTTTAATCACATTTACTCTCGTGTAGAGATGCACCTTCGGGCATCTGAGGATATGTGTGTGTGTTCACCCTACCTTTCTCAGTCTCTACTCCTGAAAAAGGGTGATATGATTCACACGGAAAATTCCTATAAGTTTACGATGCCTCAAATTTGTAAGATAGTTGAATCTGCCGGGTTAGCAGTTAACTCCTGTATTTCGGATAAAAATAGATACTACTCTCTGGTGACAGTTTCAAAAAAAAGACAGGTATAAAAAAATGGCTTTGGTTGAGAAGGTTAGAGAAGATTTTCCGATTCTGAATCGTAAAATAAATGGGAATCCATTGGTTTACCTGGACAATGCAGCAACAACTCAAAAACCGATTCAGGTTCTCGAAAAAGTAAAATCCTTTTATGAAAACTGGAACAGCAATATTCACCGGGGTGTACATTGCCTTAGTGAAAAAGCCGGAGAACTGTATGAGGAGTCAAGAAAAACGGTCAGGGATTTCATCAATGCCAAGGATGAGAAAGAGATTGTTTTCACCCGAGGTACAACTGAAGCAGTTAACCTTGTGGCCAGCTGTTTTGGGGAAAAGTTTGTTGAAGAGGGTGATGAGATAGTTATTTCAGAAATGGAGCATCACTCAAATCTTATCCCCTGGCAAAATCTCTGCAAAAAGAGAAATGCACACTTAAAAACGGTTCCTTTTAATGATGAGGGAGCTTTGCAAATTGATCATCTAAAATCGGTGATTTCCTCCAAAACAAAACTTATTTCAGTTACCTATATATCGAACGTCTTTGGCCTGTTAAATCCGGTAAAGGAGATCGTTTCAATTGCACACAAGCATAATATCCCGGTTTTTATTGATGGGGCTCAGGCTGTTCCTCATACGCCTATAGATGTAATTGATCTGAATTGTGATTTTTTCGCCTTTTCCGGACATAAACTTTATGCTGAAACCGGGGTTGGCGTGCTTTACGGAAAAGAAGATTGGCTGAACCGGTTGCCTCCTTATCAGACAGGTGGGGGAATGATCGACTCTGTTGATTTGCACACTACGGTTATCTCTGAAATTCCACAAAAGTTTGAAGCCGGTACTCCAAATATCAGTGGGGTATTGAGTCTTGGTGCTGCAATAGAATACATAGAATCTGTTGGGGTTGAGCAGATCTGCAGTTATGAGCAGGAATTGCTTCAGTATATGATACAAAAACTTAAGTCAATTGGTAGTATAAGAATCTTCGGCTCTGTTGAGCAGAGAAATGGAATAGTGTCTTTCAACCTGAAAGACACAAACTCTTACGATGTTGCTTTACTTTTGAATCAGTCTGGCATTGCGGTCCGCTCCGGATCCCATTGTGCACAGCCTTTAATGAAACATTACGGCGTAAGAGGAATGGTGCGTGCCAGTCTGGCCTTTTACAATACAAAAGAGGAAATTGATCGGTTTATACAGTCGATAGCCAGAGCAGAATCAATTCTTTTATGAGGTAGTTTGATGACTATAAACGAAAACCAGAACAGGATTATCAAAACGTTTGAATCTTTAAATGATTGGTTTGACCGTTATGAGTATCTTGTGAAATTGGGTAAGGAGCATGCACCAGAGCATGAAAAAGTAAGAACAGAAGAGAATTTATTGAATGGTTGTCAGTCGGGGGTTTGGATTTATAAAGAGGTCAGGGAAGGGAAAGTTTTTTACAAGGGTGATAGTGATTCTGTTATTATAAGGGGTATACTTGTATTATTAATGGAAATACTCAGCGATAATTATCCTATTGACATAGTAAATGCTGATCTGTACTTTGTTAAAGAAATTGGGTTAAATAACAGTCTTTCACCTGTAAGAAAGGATGGTATGAGCTCAATAATTAAGCAGATGAAAACATTGGCCAGAAATTGCATATATCCAAGCTGAAATTCATGAAATAAGAGGCAGGCAGCATTTCTTGAATTTTTTGTTGCTTCCACATGGGCAGAGTGAGTTACGATTGACATCGCTGTATTTTTTTACAAAAGTTTCTCCCTTAAAGGAGCCGTCACTGCGTAAGCGGGATAGAAAGCTATTACTTTGGGATTGTATTGAGGATTTCCACTCCCCGGCCTGAGGAAATTTGCCTGTGGTGTTTAGGTATTCACAATACTCTGTAATAAGATATGGAATACTCTTTTTCACTTCGGAAGGAACGCTCAGTTTCCCCATAGCCGTCAATGAGTCATGGATATCAGTGCTTGAATTGTTCTCTATTATCCACGACCAGTTAAGAAGTATGGGTTCTGCGTACTCTTTCACTGAGGGGTCAAGAAATAAGAAGTGTTCAGAGGTGCAGTAATCGGTAACATATTGAGTTAGCTCTGACATATGATGCAAAAAATCCTTAAGGGAAGTCTGAACAATATATAACTGAAACAGACTTCCGGGTTAGGGGCAATTTACAATTTTTTATCAAAAGAGCGTTCATAAAGAGCAAGAATCGCTTTTTGACTTCCTTCGGACAGATTGCGGGATCCGGTACCACAGAATGCCTGTCTTGATATAACCGGTTCATCTTCTCTCCACTCAGCCTGCATCCATGTGAACCATTTGTTTACGGTTTTATCAAAAACATGGACATCGCGATTGAAGAATTTCCCAAGCTCAACCGCCCACCCGGTTCCGCCTTTAACGGTATTGTCGGCCTGAATTTCACCGATTGCGAAAATCTGTTCACTTTTGTGCACCATGTGGAAAATCGACTGTAAAACACTTTTGATTTTTTCCGAGTTGCTGTATTTTCTATGCATGTGCATTGATACAATTTCCATACTTATATCACCACGGCAAAGATCTTTTTCGCTGAGCATAACAACATTTTTCTCTCGTTTGATATAATGCCCGTCAAAGGAAAAGGTGACTTCCTGTACCCCCCATTTTTCAGCACATTCACCAAAAAAGGATTCGGCTCCTACATGGCCACCGCTGTATAAAGTATAATCTGTTGGTTTTGCCATTCGAAACTCCTTTCAGAAAACTTGTATGAGTTAAGTCACCTGCAGAAAAAAGCAGTTCACTTATCTGGCTGTATGTAATTACGTGAGTTTTGGTAAAAATAACATCTTAAAGGACAAAATAGCTAAAAAAATTAAAAAGAGAGCCAGTATTTAGTTCTGGTGGTTATGATATTGCTTATGTCCGGGATTATAATCTCTTGCAATACCTTTCCTGCATGTCCGCAACTCATTTACAACCAGCTGACCGGGGCTTGATTGGCGATACGAAAAGGTCTGCATTGAAAGATACTTTCTTAAAATCTGATGTTAATATTAAGATATTAAATGGGGGATCTGTTGTTGTTCAGACATATTTCTACCAGATCAGAAATGTTTGCCGTTCCTGCGCACATAACGGTATCGGCTCCACCCCAGTATATTTTAACTTCTCCGTTTTCTTCCTCAACAGCTCCGCAGCAAAACACGACATTGTGCACATAACCGGTTATTTCCCATGGATCTTCAGGTTGAAGGATCCACTCGTCTGCTACACCAAGAATGACAGAAGGATCCTGCAGGTCATGCAGGGCAGCTCCGAGTCGATACACCGCTCCGTCCATGGTGTGGAAAACACCGTGGAAGATATTGAGCCACCCTTTTTCCGTTTTTATAGGTGTTGCTCCCGGACCCACTTTCATCTCATCCCAGTGATAAGTCATGGGTTTTATTACCACTTTGGAATCCCCCCAGTGGATAAGGTCGGGTGAATATGATATCCAGATTGACCAGGGTGAGATTTCTGAGTGCGGCCGGTCGAGGCGGACATAGCGGTTGTCGATTTTTTGAGGAAAGAGCACTACGTTGCGGTAATCGGCCTGAGTTATTAAAGATATGCGTTGAAGGGAAGAGAAATCGGAAGTTTTGGCCAGAACTATTCTCACTCCATGCCTGGAGTAGGCGCTATAGGTAATGTAGTGTTCATTTTCTATGGTGCAGATCCGTGGATCTTCAACCCCGTACTCCTCATAGGCGGAGAAGGTTGGATCGGATGCTGGAGTAATAAAGGGTTGAGGTGATACTTCAAATGAGAATCCATCCTCACTTTTGGCCATTCCGATTATTGAACGGCCGTTTTGAAGATGTGATCTGAAAAGCATCACATAGCTGTTTTCATGTTTTACCACACCAGCGTTGTGTACCGTGTGAACAGGGTAGGGGATATCTTTTTTTGTGAGTATGGGGTTATTCCCGTATCGTAGTACAATTGGGTTTTTCATAAATTTTTTGTATTTGTAGGAGGTTAATTATTTTTGCCCTCACTCGAAGAGGTGCAAGGATTATCGAGCAACTATTACAGGCCGGATAACGAAGCTGGTTTTGCAGGTAAGCTGTTTGGGTTAACACATAGTACCACTTCGCCATCCGGGGTTGTCTGCTATACTTATTGCAGGTCAATATTGTACTGTGCAAATTCCCAGTTGATCATGTTGTTTACGATTGCATTGACATGGTCGTTTCGCCTGTTCTGGTAGTCAAGATAGTAGGCATGTTCCCACACATCGATGGCAAGAATTGGTTTAAGATTCTGTGCGATTGGGTTCTCTGCATTGGGGGTTTTCATAACTCTCAATTTTTGACCATCCTGAACGAGCCATGCATATCCGCTTCCAAACTGATCAATAGCAGCCGATACAAACTCATTTTTGAACTGCTCATAACTGCCAAAGGATGACTCTATCATCTTCATAGTGTTTCCCTGGGGATCTTTCATCCCTCTGGGATCAAAGCAGTTCCAGTAAAACCAGTGATTCCATACCTGTGCGGCATTATTGAACAGCTTTGAGAATTCCTGATTGCCAAAGGTGGCTTTGATTATCCCCTCAAGGTCGGCATTTTCAAATTGGGATCCTTTTATCAGCTGATTGGCAGTATTGACATATTTCTGGTGATGTTTTTCATGGTGAAAGGAGAGGGTTTTTTCTGAAATATGGGGCTCCAGCGCTTCTTTTGAGAATGGAAGGGGTGGAAGCTTAAAGGGGGCTTTTGACTTGATATCGTTTAATCCTACTGGCTCCATCTACATCCTCCTTGTGGGTGTATAGTGGGAAAAGTTTGTGGAATCACAGAATTATGCTGCAAAAAACATACCGCTTAAAAACTGCGGTAAATAAAGCGGATGATGTACTATGGATCAGGTTTAACAGCGCAAAAAAAAATGGAGAGTTGATTTGTTAGATATGCCCTTGCTGTCAGGAAAAGAAAAGCATTGAGATTGTCAGGTTTGCAACAAGGATGAAAAGGCTGGACGAGACTACTGCATTTCGGGTGGCTTTACCAACATACTGAGCTCCTCCAGAGACATTCATACCGTACAGACATCCTACAAAAACATTTATGGTGGTAAAAATTATCACTTTAACCATGCCAGTGACAATGTCCATGTGGGAAAAACCATATCTCATACCGTTGTAAAAGGTCAGCGGTGTAAGACCGTATATAAAGGTGGAGAGCATTTGTGCAGAAATTATTGCCAAAAGGGAGCTGAACACAAAGAAAACAGGGGACATGAGGACGCTTGCAATTATTCGTGGCTGTATTATGTACTCAAAGGGATTTAATGAGAGGCATACCATTGCATCAAGCTGCTCGGTGATTTTCATTGTGCCGATTTGTGCTGTTATTCTTGCTGCCAGTCTGGCTGAGAGAATCAGGCCTACAATTGCCGGACCTATCTCTATGAATATTGTAGTTCCGACCATTCTGCCCATGAGAATCGGAGCAGCATGAAGATTATTTGTTACTTCAAGATAGGTCAGTATAGAAATGAAGCCTGAAAAAATGCTTACAAAAAGGATTAAAGGAAAGGAGCACACACCAAGTTCATACATCTGCCTGACGGTGAGATCGAAATGAAACTTGCAGGAAAAAGTCTTTGTCAGGAAAATAAAACTTTTTCCGATACTTTGGAGGGATTCACGAACCGATGCTCCCGTCTGAATGGCTAATCTATCTAAAGTATTCAAATGAAAATCCTGTAAACGCACGTTTTGATCTGTTTAACGTGTTGTAGTAACCCACATTAAAAATAGTTTCAGTTAATAGCAGTATGTTGGTAATATCCCTCTACTCTGAAATCATCTGTGTTTTTTTGCTTTCTTCAGAAGTGTTCTGAGCGAGTATATATGCCATGAAGTACTCCTCAAATGTTCTTCGCGGACCGTTGCTTTTAGCGTGCCATCTTGAAATCGCCCTTTTTCTTCTGTGATTAAAAAAGCGATACAGCTCCAGGGGATCGTCATTTTTTATGCTGAGGTAAATCGATTCCTTACCGAGGATACTGGCAACCTCCTCCCTTTTTACACATCCCTTCGAGGAGTTTGAAAGTGCCTTTTTCACAATGCCCAGTTCCTCAAAAGACAATCCAAACAGAAATTCTTCCAATGCAGAGGCTTCGTTTGGATAAGTTGATGCGTGAAGAACGTAGTTGCGACAGATCTCATCTGCGTTCTTATAGAGAGAGATATACTCGTGTGTTCCAAGCAGAGTACCAAACACCGGCATCGACTCTCTTCTTATCAGCCACATCTTTCGAAGCTCCGGAAATGAATTGCTGACCTGAGTATCTCTGCTTTCCCATATCTCAGCAAGTTTCTTTGCCGCCTTTTCTTTCAATTCGGTCCGAATCGGCTCCCCTAACAGTTCAAGCAGTACATCTTCGGTCATTATTGAGAGCATACGGTTCATTATAAACCCGAAAATCTCCTCCTGTAATGAACAATCATCAGATACCGCTTCCGCAAGGCGATTTACCAGATACAAGAGATTAATTTTTCCTATTTCGATGCTTTTCCCTAATACCGCCTTTGTGGGCATCACAAAAACATCTTCATCACGATATTTCTCACTCAACACTTTTACCAGTGTTTCAACGGTTCTTTTTACATCACCTAAATGGTTGGATTTTAGAATTGAAGGGTAAAGAGATAGTGCTTCTGCCTGATATTTGACAGCAGTGAGGTTTTTATGTAACTGAGCATGTTCTGTTTCCTTGCCAGAATTGATCAGTTGTTTAGAAACTGAATCTATGACACTCTTTTCTTCAGAACTCCAGATATCAGCTTTTTCCATATTCATTCCTGTTTTCACCGAAAACCCGCATTTAATCGTTAAAGCAGGTGTGAGCCTGTCTGTTTTCGGTTTTGATAAAGTTCTATATTATATAATACAATATATCCTGGTAACTGGCAAGTTTTCAACTTTTCTCGTAATCGATTGGCAGTAAAAAAAATAGTCGGATTTTGATTAAATTGAAGATAAAGGAAAATTGAGCGCTGAGAAAAACGTATTTTATAGATCCGGTTGATAATCCTTCAATTTATTTCCAATACCCAGCAGCTGTTATTTGTTGCCATCGGGTAGATGAGTTTGATTAATGAGTGAAAAATGTCTTTACCTTATTGATGGGCATGCGCTGATATATCGTGCATATTATGCTCTGATCAGAAATCCTCTTACAAATTCCAGGGGACAGCCCACCGGGGCACTTTTCGGCTTCGCCAACTACCTGCTCCGTTTAATCGAAACATACACCTGCCCCTACATGGCTGTGGTTATGGACAGCAGCAAACCCACCTTTCGTCACGAGGCCTATGAGCTTTACAAAGCCAATAGATCCGAGATGCCCGATGACTTAAAAACCCAGATGCCCATGATACTGGAGCTGATTGAAGCCTTTAATTTACCCGTTGTAAAACAGGACGGGCTTGAGGCTGATGACCTGATTGCGGTGCTTACCAATAAAGCCACAGCTCTGGGCTTTGAAGTGTTTCTTGTGACAAAAGATAAGGATCTGATGCAGCTTGTTGGACCTGATGTAAAGATGCTTGCGCCTGAAGGAACCGGGATTTTCCAGGTATTCGGACCCCAGGAAGTGGAAAATAAGCTGGGAGTCAAACCCCATCAGATTGTTGATTACCTTGCTCTCATCGGAGACTCATCAGACAATATCCCCGGTGTGCCGGGAATAGGTCCTAAAAACGCTGTGAAAATTCTGGAAAAGGCCGGCTCCGTGGAAAAATTGCTAGAGAGCCCCGATATACTTGAATCTCCCAGGCTTACAGGTAAAATTGAGGAGCACAGGGAACGGTTAACAATTTCAAAAATGCTTGCAACGCTGAAAACTGATATCGAAGCCGGGTTTGAACTTGAACAGCTGAAGCGTAAAGATGTAAACAGAGAAAAATGTATTGCACTGTTCAAAGAGCTTGAGTTTACATCGTTAATAAAAAATCCGGTATTTGGAGGTGCTGCCAAACTAAAGCCAACTGTCACAGTGGTAAGCTCGGTCGAACAGTTAAAAAAAATAAAATCAGAAATCAGAAAGAAAGCCTTTGTTTCAATAGACACTCAGACAACCTCACTTCTTCCAAGAGCAGCTCAGCTTGCAGGTATCAGTCTGGCAGTTGAAGAAGAAAATGGGATCTATATACCCCTGGGTCATAAGAGCGGTTCTAATCTTGACATCCAGTCAGTTTTGGATGAACTGCGGGATATTATTGAAGATCGAGAAATTTTAAAGATCGGACAGAATCTCAAATACGAAATGCAGGTGTTTAGAAATTACGGTATCCACATGAGAGGGGCTGGTTTTGACACCATGATCGCAGCTTACCTTATCGATCCAGGAAAACGGCAGTATGATCTTGATCTGCTTGTACCTGAGTGGCTTGAACTCGAGGTTACCCCATTTGTGAGTATTGTTGGTAAAGATAAAAGTCGGACTGTTGCCGATGTGGAGATTGACAAAGTCGCACAGTATGCGGCAGAGATTGTTTGTCTGCCTCTGCTGCTCAGAGAAAAACTCAAACCGCTCCTGATAGAAAGGAACTGCCTTGGGTTGTTTGAAGACATAGAGCTTCCCCTGATCCAGGTACTTGCAGATGTCGAGTGGCAGGGGATTAAAATTGACACAGAGCTTCTCTCATCCTTATCCAAACAGTTTTCAGAAGAGATAGAGACAATTTCAGGTGAGATTTTTTCACTTGCCGGGGAGGAGTTCAATCTCAATTCACCAAAACAGATTGCTGATTTGTTTTTCGGCAAGATGGGTTTGCCCGGAGGTAAAAAAACAAAGAGCGGTGCATTTTCCACAAACGTGGAAGTGCTGGAGAAACTGTCTGAGAGATATTCTATAGTTCAGAAGTTGCTTGATTACAGAGAGAAAAAGAAACTTCTGTCAACATACATAGATTCCCTGCCTGCGCAGATCTATCCTCAGAGCAGTCGCGTACACACCTCATTCAATCAGGCGGTAACTGCCACCGGCAGACTCTCAAGTACCAATCCCAATCTGCAGAACATTCCTATCCGTACCGAGAATGGCAGAAAGATAAGAGATGCCTTTGTTGCCGAGCAGGGAAAGCTCCTTGTGGCAGCAGATTACTCACAAATTGAGTTGCGCATTCTTGCCCATCTTTCAGATGACACTTTTCTTGTGGAAGCATTTAAAAATGATCAGGATATCCACACTCAGACAGCTGCCGCAATTTACAGCGTTCATCCTGAACTTGTGACTTCACAAATGAGGAGAGTTGCAAAGACCATCAACTTTGGATTGATGTATGGGATGGGGCCTGTAAATCTCTCAAAACAACTGAAGATCTCTTTTGGTGAGGCCAGGAAGTTTATCGAAACGTATTTTCATCAGTTCCCTGCTATTCGGAATTATATGGATACAGCAATAGAAAATGCACGCTTGACAGGTTATACCGAAACACTTTTGGGCAGAAGGAGGTATCTTCCCGAGATCAGTGCATCCAACCGCAATGTGAGGGAGGCTGCAGAACGTACCGCGATTAATACTCCTGTTCAGGGTACCGCGGCCGATATAATAAAAATTGCAATGATAAGGATAGCTGAGAATATTTGTCAGTGGCCCGGCGCACACATGCTGCTTCAGGTACATGATGAACTGATTTTTGAGATACCTGAAAACAGAGCCAGAGAATTTGCGCTCTGGATATCAGAAGTTATGGCCAATGCATTCACACTTAAAGTTCCTCTAAAAGTTGATACCGGTACAGGTAAACACTGGGGAGATGCTCATTAAAGTCCGGAATTTTTATCACCTTAACAATGAATCATAACACTATGCAAAAGTCGAGTATACTTATTACTGTTCCCAAAGGGCTCTGTGGTTTTCTGCGCACGGAGGTAGAATCTTTAGGTTATGCAGTTCGTTCTGTTTCGTCTACAAGTCTTGAAACAGAGGGTAGTCGTGATGATGCGATGCGTCTTAATCTTCACATTAGAACAGGGCACCATGTACTGTTTGAAATTGCAAGGTTTAGATGCAGCAATGCTGATGAACTTTACGAAAAAGTCAACTCCATCCCGTGGGAAACCATGCTGTCAGCTGATGGATATTTTAGCGTTGTTTCAAATGTGGTAAATCCCACCATTCGTGATAACCGTTATGTTAATGTTAGATGTAAAGATGCAGTGGTGGACAGGATAAATGTAAGAAAGGGCAGACGCCCCGATTCCGGACCCGACAGAAGCAGGGCAGTGATAAGTGTATTCTGGAGAGAGGATCGTTGCAGGGTATATTTAGACACCTCCGGAGAATCATTATCCAAACGTGGCTACCGGAAAATCCCCTTAACCGCACCTATGCAGGAAACTCTGGCATCGGGGGTCGTTTATGCCTCACAGTGTAAGGACGGAGAACATTTTGTAAACCCCATGTGTGGCAGTGGAACCATATCTATTGAGGCTGCGCTGATAAAAAGTGGCAGGGTACCTGGTTTGACAAGAAGTAATTTTGGTTTTTATCATTTTCTGGGTTTTGATATGAGATCCTGGGACAGAATGAAACAGGAAGCCCGGATGTCAGTGAGAAAAAATATCGACAAAAAAATAATCGCTTCAGATATAAATGAAAAAGCTGTTGATGCTGCTTTCAGGAATGCATCGACTGCCGGTGTTTCTAATCTCATAGAGTTTGAAACCGGGGATTTATCCCAAACTACAGTACCGCAATCTCCCGGTGTCATTGTGGTAAATCCCGAATACGGGATAAGAATGGGAGAGGAAGCTCGCCTGGCTCAATCCTACAGAGATATCGGGAATTTCTTCAAGCGTAACTGTAAGGGCTACAGAGGCTACATTTTCACTGCTAACTCAAAGCTTGCCGGACAGGTTGGGCTTAAATCAAAAAGAAAAATAGTGTTCTACACAGGTAAAGTAGAAGCACGTCTTTACCAATATGATCTTTATTGAACATGGCTTTTTTCAGTTCTGAAAATTCTTTACAAGGGTGGGCTGTTAACACCCTTGTAAATCAACAGGCGTAGCAATGCTGCCCTTTACTGAAGCGCCTTCAGAGCTGATGTTTCCTTTATAAAAAAGAACGCATCATACCGTCTGGGAAGAATTGTTGGAACATAATTGCCATGCTCCTGAGCCGGGTTATACACAACCCCTTTTGCGCGGTGGCCTATTCCGTTAAATAAAGGCTCTGGTGTGTTTTCGTCAAACAGGAACAGAGCCTTTTCAAAACCGCTTTCGAGAAACAAATCTTCTGCGCTACCCTCCGCGCCCTGTGGAATCTGCATTATCTGCATTGGTGAACCCCATTGAGTTCCTGCTACAACCTCTCCTCTGTTAGTTGAAAAGCCCACTATGAAAACATTTTCTTCCTCATGTTTTTCTCGCAGCATTTTACCTATGTTCTCCATCCCCTGATGAATCATTGATGTCGCCCTTGCATCACCAACATGAGTGTTGTGAGCCCATACAATCCCCCTGCTTTCAGCACCGTAGTACTGCATCAGTTTTTCAACTGTTTGTTTGAAATTGTCAACCCGATGATTCCATGAAGTCTGATCTCTTGAAGCCATCGCACGGAAATGTCTTTCTGCATTTCGAACCACCAAGGCATTTTGCAGCGCATTGAAATGGTATTGGCATCTGTCTTCCGGTGCGAGTGAATGCAGAAGTTCAACAACCGATTCAGCTCTCTGTGCGCAATCATCCATTCCGCTAAAAACCGCTCTGACGTAATCATGCATATTCTCTCTGAATGGGGAGAGGCATGAGTATGCCTGAGTTGCCAATTGCGCCTTTTCCACATCAATATTTTGCAGATAGGATATTACCTCATCCATCGATTCATCGAACGCATAAAGATCGATTCCATAAAACCCTACCTTCTGATCTTCTGGTTTGTCTGAGTTGTATTCCCTTAACCATTCAACAAGAGCGATGGTTTCTTCATTTGCCCACATCCACTGAGGCCATCGTTTGAAAGCATGTACAGCTTCTCTTGCATTCGCAGCAGCTCCGGGCTGGTTTTTTACATATTTGTTAAGCTCGTATGCAGAACTCCAGTCTCCTTCAACTGCAATGAATGAGAAATTCTTCTCTTCGATCAGGCGTTTGCTGATCCGTTTACGCCAAATATAGTATTCATGTGTCCCGTGGGATGATTCTCCAAGAAGTACATAGCGAGATTCACCAATCCTCTCAATAAGCGGGGTAAGGTCGGTGGCACTGCTGACAGGAATAGCCGAGTTCTGCAGATAGGTTACAACTTTGCCATCGTTTGCCTCAAGAAAGCTAAGTGCGCTTACGACAAATACTGAGAGTGTTGTGAGAAATTTCATGCAAAAAATCCTTTGATCCGGTGTTTAAAAATTACTGATACAGAATAATAAATATAGGAGATTAGTCTGTGATGGTTCAAATTTAAGTGTGTACAACATATTTCGTGCATTTGGATATGTGCTATTGTATATTGTAAACCAGAGCCCTGTTTAGAAGAAAAAATACGCCCCTCATGTTGATAAGGTCCTGACCATGTAATTATAATGTAATAAAAAGATAGTTATCTCTTGCTTTTGGAGTAGGCGCCATTTATGTTTTTGTGCTACAAATAATAAGGTAACACAATTGTAATGTTCCACTAATAAAAGGAGTTGTGATGTACAGAAAGTTAATTGCGACAGTGATGTCGGTAGCGGTTTTAGCTGGAATCTCAAATGCCCAGAACGCCAGAGTGGATGCCATGGGTGGGTACAGTCTCATGGAAGATCACGCAAGAATTCTCTATAACCCGGTTTACACAAATAATTTTTCCAATACTGTGCAGCTTACCTACGACCGTGGTAGTGCAACCGATAGTCGTGTAGGACCTCTTTTCGCCATCAAGAGCTTTGGATTTCTCAATTTTGGGTTGAGCTATACCGGAGACAGAATTCTTGGGGAGCATGTTTATGATCATTTCATCAATGATGTCCTTGGGAGTGCTTCAAATCTGGGAAATTTGGAAGTAGCCCACATTGACCCTATCCCCAATATTTTATTCGGCATGGATTTGAACTTTCTTCAGATTGGAGCCAGAGCTTATTACGAAAGAGCTTCTCTGAAATATTATGAGCGGGATCAGGTGGGTACCGATGTGACCGAAATAAATTTGAAAGAGAAATTTGTCAATATGGGGATAGTGGGTGGTATGAGACTTGATCTTCATCCCTTGGTCGTAACTGCAAAGCTTGGTATGGGTGTACCCGGGCTTAATGCATCATATGAGATGCAGACTTCAGCAGGGACCCACAGAGTATCAGCTTCAACAAGCCAGGGAATTAATCTTGAGCTTGGTGGAGAAGCCCGTATCTCTGTAGCTCAAACCGATCTTATAGGTGGACTGGACATGTCAACAACTGGTTATAGTGGCAAATGGGAAGAAACACCTGTGGGTGGCCCTACTACAGTTCATGACAATTTTAACAGCTATAGCATAACTTCAACTTATGTTTATGGTGGTGCAGAGAGAAACCTTGCAGCACATAACATGCTTTTGGGGGCTGTGCTTTACGCTGGTATGACCTCTACAACTTCGGAACCTGACGAAGTCACTTACCAAAACACCAAAAATACAATACGTGAATTATCTTATGGTGTAAATGCAGGACTTGAAAAAACCTGGGACGATCTTAACCGTCTTGACGCAATTATCGGGCGAATGGGGCTTCGTACTCGTACCTCAATGACAGTAGACAGAGATAAGGGTGAGTCGGGAGCCGACAGTTATGAAGATCGTTATAGCTCACCTGCATCCCGTACCGGCTTTGACCTTAGCCTCGGTCTTGGTGTAAGAAAAAACATGATGCAGTTTGATGCGGTAATTTCTCCTTTTGCCTTGCAGAATCCTTTCAAACTGGCATTAGGACAGCTCCCATCCAATGACTTTGCAAAATTCACAATGACTTTGGATTTCGGTGCAACACGTTCAGCTCAGAGAACTACTCAATCAACAACTACATCAACTCCAAGCTCAACTCCATCAGAGCGTCCAACTTTTACCCCCGGAGAACGCTCCTGGTAAGCTGATTAGACGCTGTGTGTAAAAAAAAAAGGGCATACAACCACCAAAGGTTGTATGCCCTTTTATGTAGCATCAGAAATGATATGGTGCGGTTTTGCTTTAATTGTGAAGCTTCAATTTTTTACACAACAGATCTTTGAATGAACGGATATGTAAGAGTATACAAAAAAAGGGAGAGGTAGAACCTCTCCCATATTTGACTGCGATTTCTGGAAATAAGATAACTCAGAATATCCTTATTCTGATATATTCGGCAAGTTCTCTGAGGTGCTTTCCCTTTTCTCCCAGAAATTCAATATCTTTCCATGCATTATCTATGAGTTCTTTAGCGTAGAGTTTTGAATTTTCAATTCCAATTACAGCAGGAAAGGTTGCTTTGCCTCTTGCTCTGTCGCTTCCTGCATCTTTTCCAAGCTGCTCGGTTGTGCTCTCCTCATCCAGAATATCATCCACAACCTGGAAGGCAAGTCCGACATGTGTACCGTATGATGAGAGTCTCTTCAACTCTTCAGCATTAGCTCCTGCAATAAGGGCCCCTGAAGTAATAGAGGCTCTGATCAGTGCCGCAGTCTTATTGTTATGGATATATTCCACAATCTCTTTGTCAACGGTTTTGCCTTCAGACTCTATATCTACGACCTGTCCTCCGATCATCCCCTTGGTTCCGAGAGCTGTGGCTATTTCCCGAATAAGGTCGACTCTTCCGATTTGTGCCAGGATTTCAAAAGCCAGTATGCAGAGTGCATCCCCTCCAAGTACAGCAAGTGCTTCGTTGAATGCTTTGTGAGCAGTTTTTTTTCCCCGTCTGAAATCATCATCATCCATACAGGGAAGGTCATCATGGATCAGAGAGAAGGTGTGAAGCATTTCTATAGCTGCAGCAGCCTTATACGCACTCTCTTCATTCTCTGTGCTTCCACCACAAGCTTCGTAGGCTGCAATGACCAGACATGGGCGCACACGCTTGCCCCCGGCAAAACAGCTGTAGCGCATCAGCTCATGAATTGACTGTGGATACAATGTATCGCCGGGCAGTAGTTGTCCGAGTGTTGCATCAGTTTTCTCACTTATCGACTTAATGTACTGCTTGAGTTCATCCATCTGCATTTTCCTTATCAATGAAAGATTCCAGGGTTTCACCCAGAATTTTAGTGACTATATCGCCGTTCTCACCTTTAAGAAGCTCTTTAAGTTTCCCTCGGGCACTTTTGAGGTGAGAATCGCAATGACGCATCAGCCCGATTCCCTTCTCAAAATGTCCAAGCGCTCTATCAAGAGTCAAGTCATCCTTCTCTAATTCATCGATAATATTTTCAAGCTCGTAAAGAGATTCTTCAAATGATTTTTTTGTTTTTGTGCTTTTGGGCATAATTCTTACCTGTTATATTTTGTTCTGAAAAATCAGAAACTATGTTCAAAAAGTAATATTAACTCCGTTATTTGTCAAAAATTTGCTCACTGTTCAGGGGGTAAAACTTGATTTATAATTGCATCCGCAGATCCCTGACTGAAACGTATCTGTACTTTTTCTCCGCTCTTTAATTCTTTGCTGTTCCTGACAGTTTTACCTTTGCTGTTGACTGTTACACTGTATCCGCGCTGTAGAACAGAGAGCGGACTTAGTGACTGAAGCCGGCCACCAGCATACTCAAGACGGTTACGCATTATGTGGAGGTTGGCATGAAGTGCCTTATAGCATTTCTCCTGTGCTTCATCATAGCTCTGAGCTGCTTCTTCAACAATGCGCAGTGGTGTCCTAAGTGAACGGGATGAGCATGCTCTGTTGTATCTTTGAACCGAAGAGGCGAAAAAGCTTGTAAAGCTGTTGACAAATCTTTGTGAGCACACTTCAAAATACCGCAAATCCTCTTTACAGTCAGACACTGCGATTTCTGCAGCAGCGGAAGGGGTGGCTGCCCTGTAATCGGCAACGAAATCTGAAATGGTAAAATCCGTTTCATGTCCAACGGCGCTTATTACCGGTATGCTTGAGTTGAAAATCGCACGGGCTACATTTTCATCATTGAAAGCCCAGAGATCCTCAATCGATCCGCCTCCTCTTCCTACAATAATGCAGTCGGTTTGCGTGTGATCGTTCATCATCTCTATCGCATTGACTATGTCCGCCGGTGCCTTCGCACCCTGAACCGCTACATCGGTGAGGATTATATCTGTTTGCGGGGATCGGTCTGCTATCACTCTTACGATATCTCTTATCGCTGCACCCTGCTTGCTGGTGATAACTCCCACTGAAGAAATGGAGTCGGGGAGTGGTTTCTTTTTGCTGTGATCAAAAAGCCCCTCTGCAGCCAGTTTTTCTTTAAGCTGCTCAAAGGCCTGGAACAAAGCCCCTTTACCTGCAGGAATCAGCTTGTGAATCGTGAGCTGATAATATCCCCCTTTTTGATAAACCTTTATGGATCCGATTGCAAATACCGCCACCCCGTCTTTGGGGTTAAAATCCAATTGCGAAGCAGTTTCGCGCCAGATAACCGCAGGAATCTGGCTCTGTTCATCCTTAAGCCTCAGGTAACAGTGTCCGCTTGATGCCTTTTTCCAGTTTGAAATCTCACCCTCCACCCACACCAGATTAGATGCAGATTCAATCAGGTTAGCGATACCGGCGTTTATCTCGGAAACTGTATAAGGTTGGTTTGCTTCAGAAGGGGGGAGAAATCCGAAATCTGAAATCATGAAAGTTTAACCCGCTCAAATATTCTGTAAATAGATTTAGCTTTACCAGTGACATCATCTGCTTCTATCACAACGCCATTGATCATGGGAGATTCTTCAGAAGGCTCAAATCTCACATGTGTCTGGAGGAGAAATCTCTTTATCACTCCTTTGGGTTTCATCCCTATGCAGGAGTTTTCAGGCCCGGTCATTCCCACATCCGTGATAAATGCGGTTCCGTCTGGAAGTACACGCTCATCGGCTGTCTGAACATGGGTGTGAGTTCCCACCACAGCACTTGCCAGACCATCAACATAGAAGGCAAATGCAATTTTTTCACTTGATGCCTCGCCGTGAAAATCCACAAATACCACCGGAGTTTCTTTTTTGAGTTCTCTTATAGCCTCTATTCCAGTACGAAATGGACAATCAAGTGTTTCATGAAAAAATGTGCGTCCCTGAAGATTCACCACACCAATTTTTCTACCATCATTAAGGGTGAAAACGGTGGATCCTCTCCCTACATTACCGGGCGGATAATTGAGTGGCCTCAGGACAGATGGATGATCCATAAAGGAAGTGTCGTTGTCGGCAATCGAGAAGGAGTGGTTCCCGCCGGTCACCACCTGTAACCCATATTTTCTAAGTTTTTTGAAAAGATTCCCGGTCATCCCGCGTCCGCCCGCGGAGTTTTCGCCATTACCGATACACACATCCGCTTTGTGTTCATCAACAAGCGAGGAGAGCTTCTCAGCCAAAGCTCTCCTTCCGGGATTTCCAAAAATGTCACCAATAAAAAGTATTTTCATTTCTATCTTGCGTATTCAGTGTATCTGCTTTCGCGAACGATTGTAACTTTTATCTGTCCTGGGTATTCCATCTCTTCCTGAATTTTCTGTGCAATCTGTCCTGCCAGCTCTTCAGACTGTGCGTCGTTAATTACCTCAGGTTCAACCATGACCCTTATTTCCCTGCCAGCCTGAATCACAAAAGCCTTCTGAACTCCACGGAATGAATCAGCGATTTCTTCCAGTTTTGTAAGTCTGTTGATGTAGTTTGAGAGAGTCTCTCTGCGTACACCAGGCCTTGTGCTTGAGATTGTATCGGCAGCCTGTATCAAAACCGGATACATTGAAATGGGTGTAACATCCTCGTGGTGTGCTGCGATAGCATTGGTGATAATATTGTTCTCACCGTTTTTGGCTGCAAGTTCAGCGCCAAGTTCAGAGTGAGTACCTTCTGTTTCCCTGTCAATGGCTTTTCCAATATCATGGAGCAATCCGGCGCGGGTTGCGATTTTGGGATCGAGTCCCAGTTCAGTTGCCATAAGGCCCGCCAGAACTGCAACTTCCATGCTGTGCTGGAGTACATTCTGCCCATACGATGTTCTGTATTTTAGCCTGCCAAGCATATCAACCAGCTTTGGCTTAAGTCCATGGACATCCAGCTCAAAAATCACCTCTTCTGCAGCTTCTTTCATGATTTTTTGGAGCTCTTTTTCACTCTTTTTGATCAGCTCTTCTATGCGTCCGGGGTGAATACGCCCATCGGTGATAAGCTTCTCCAGAGCCAGTCTTGCAACTTCTCTTCTTATCGGATCAAAGCCGGAAAGGATCACCGCTTCAGGTGTATCATCCACAATCACATCGATGCCGGTAGCTTCTTCAAAGGAGCGGATATTTCTACCTTCACGACCAATGATTCTGCCTTTCATTTCATCACTTGGCAGGTGAACGACTGAAACTGTAGATTCAACAGTGGTATCGGCAGCGCAGCGCTGAATAGACTGAATAACGACCTCTTTGGCCTCTTTTTCGGCTTCAGCTTTGGCCTGATCCTTAATTTCCTTAATCATCTGTGCACATTCATATCGCACCTGACCCTCAAGGTTTTCCAGAAGAAGTTTCTTGGCATCTTCCTGGGTCATATGAGAGATTTTTTCCAGTTTTTCGTTTTCAAGTGAAATAAGGCGGGACAATTCGTTGTCTTTTGTCCGGAGAGTCTTCTCTTTGGAGTTGAGAAAACTTTCTCTGGCAGTGAACTCACTTTCCCTTTTGACTATCAGGTCTTCGCGCCCCGATACCTCAAGCTCCCTTTCCTTTATACTCTGCTGGTTCTGACGAATCGATTCCCGTATTTTGGATGATTCCTTTTCAAATTCAGACTTTGCTTTGAACCACTCATCTTTGGCTTCCAGTATTGCTGATTTTTTCAGTATTTCAGCTTCGTTTTTTGCTTCTTTAAGTATCCTCTCGGCTTCGCGTTTTGCCTCTTCTTCCTGAAGTCTTTTGTATTTACGATCTGCTAAATTACGCCAGAAAAAGCCCCCGATAAAGCCTAAGGGGAAAGCAACCGCTCCGATAATAATTATAAAAACCAAGTATTGTTGGGCCATTAAATCCTCCTGCTGTATGTGAAATTTATGTATACAGTCCGGCATAGTACCGAATCTGGTTTTCTGAAAAATTCTATTTTTAATTTAAGCACATTAAGGAATGGGTCGGCCCGGGAACCAGGGCCTGAAGAGATATGATTTTAAGAAATAAATCATATCCCCGGGGAAGGATTTTCAGGGAAGAGCTCTGTCAGCAATGATGAAGTTTCATGTCTCAAGAATCGATTCAATTTTACGTGTTAAATACGCTACTTTTTCCTCACACTCCCTGAGTCTTTTAAGATCTTCTTCATGTCTGGCTTTAACCTCAAACAGCTCTCCGGCAATATTCATCGCAGAAAGAACCGTTAATCTCATATTATCCCTTGAAGCGGTATTGCTATGAATTTCCGCTATTTTGGAATTAACATATTCAGCAACTTTTTTGGTTGTCTCTTTATCTACATCCCCGATTATGGAGTACTCGACACCTGAAATCACTACACGAACATTGTTTATCGAGTCCATAAATCACTCCCAACTATTCCTTGACGGTGTGCCTGAAAAACTATAATTATACCGTCTCCAATTTCGATATCAGTTCCTGTATTCGTTGTGACGCGGAATTAATTTTATCCTGCTGTTGATCTGCATCACTGCGTACTGACTCTAACTGCTGTTTAAGGTCCTGATTCTCAGATTCTAATTCGTATATCCTGTTTCTTGAATGCTCAATCTCATTGGTGAGATTGTTTATCTGCTCTCTGTTTTGAGCAAGCGATTCAACAAGAACATCAATTTTATTTTCTAATTCTGAAAGAAATTCAATGGACAAAATAACTCCTTTTGTGAATCTATATGGAAAGTCTGACTAAAGAATTAAAATAATTTCTCTTATACTAATATATACTAAGTACTATAATGATGACAACGTAGATGTATCAATTATAGAATTATGGGGCATTTTTTTGGAAATAATTTTTAAATTCTTAGAGTTGCCCCATATTTCATCTTCATATTGGAGATGATCTTTTTGCATATCCGCTCCACTTCCTTATCTGTGAGAGTTTTCTCTGGTGAACGAAAACTAACTGAAAATGTTACGCTTTTGCGGTCCTCGCCGAGTTTTTCACCCCGGAACAGATCAAAAGGTGTAACATCCTCAACCAGAGGAGAAACCGAACGTATCTCTTCCTCAACAACAGAAGAGGAAAGTTCCTCGGGCATCACAAAGCTGAAATCCCGCTGAAGTGAAGGGTATTTAGGCAGGGGCTTATAGCAGGTCAGATGCGCTTTGGCTCTGAGCCATTCTGTTATATCAAGCTCAGCATAGAAAAGCGACGATTTTATATCGAAAAAACTGCAAATTTCCTTGGAAACTTTCCCTGCAGAACCACTTATTTTAAAGTCTGCTGAAATGAATGATGCATTTTCTCCATAAATTTTCACCGGTGATTCAGCCTTTTGAAAGCTAAGAGCGCCTATTCTGCAATGAGCTGCAAAAGCTTCAAGTATTCCCTTCAAAATGAAAAAATCACAGGGGCGGGGAGTGTTGTTCCATGATTGTTTCCAGAAATTGCCCTCAATAACCACAGCCAAAATGTCCCGTTCAACAGGTAGTGATGCAGGGTTTTCTTCTGCTTGATATACCTTACCGATTTCGAAAAGGCAGTTGTTTTGGTTTTTTCTGTTCAGGTTGTAAGCAACCGTTTCAACCAAACTTGCCACCATAGAGGTGCGCAGCTGAGACATTTCCGGATTCAGTGGGTTTAGCAGTTTCACAGGGCGCATATCAGGTGCAGTAAGAGCATTTTTCTTTTCGCTGATCATACTGTTAGTGATAATCTCATTAAACCCGTGATAGCTTAATGCAAAACGCGCCATATCCCGTTTGGATTCTATTACAGATTCTTCCTTTAGAAGGGAAACTGGTGCAGTTTCAGAAACCGGTATATTATCATAACCATACAACCGGCCAACTTCTTCAATCAAATCGATCTCTTCAACTATATCATGCCTGAAAAGGGGAATGGTACAGAGAATGGAATCATCCTGCTTTGAGCAACTGAACTGCAGGGATGTGAAATAGGAGATTATCTGATCGGCCGAGATCTCAACACCAAGGATCTGTTTTGCTCTCTTTGGCCTGATTGCGATCTGTTTTTGCTTCAGTGGCTGAGGGTAGATATCGATTTTTCCTGAATCAACCTTTCCTCCGGAAATTTCCTGAATCAGTGCAGCAGCCGTGTCAAGCGCATCAACAAGACCCTGGTCAGGATCAACACCCCGTTCGAAACGATAGGAGGAATCCGTTGAGAGTCCCAGACGTTTTGAAGTTTTTCTGACTCCCACAGGATCAAAAAAAGCACACTCAAGGAACACATTTCGTGTATCGGCACTTATCTCAGAACCGGCTCCACCCATGATTCCGGCAAGGGCGACAGGTCTTTTGCCATCACAGATAAGAAGATCACTGTCAAGAAGCTGTCTCTCTATGCCATCGAGTGTGGTGAAAGCAGTGCTTGAACCTGCTGTTGTGATTGTAATTTTCTGATCTTCAATTTTATTGTAATCAAAGGCATGCATAGGCTGCCCGTATTCAATCAAAATGTAATTGGTTACATCAACGATGTTGTTTATCGGCCTGATTCCAGCCTGTGTGAGTCTGCGCTGCATCCAGTCGGGTGAAGGAGCAATTGTCACATCCCTTACAAGTCGTCCCATGTATCTGGGGTTTTTGGAAGGATCTTCAATTTGAACCGAAATTGCCGAACCTATGTTAACGGTAGTATCCTCTTTGGGTTTTTTTGCCGTGTTTTTTACCTGTAAACCAAATGATGCTGCTACTTCCCGTGCCACACCCCTTATACTCAGGCAATCTCCCCGGTCTGGGGTGATCTCGATTTCTATCAACGCATCATCTTCAATATATTTTGAAAGCTCATCGCCAACCTGATAATGCTCAGGCAAAGAGATGATCCCTTCGCTTTCGTCTGCAAGGCTCAACTCCTCTTCAGAGCAAAGCATTCCGTTTGATTCAATTCCCCGGATTTTTGTTTTCTTGATTGTGAAATCACCCAGATTTGTTCCTTCGGTAGCCAGTGCGCCCAACATACCCTCTTTAACGTTGGGAGCTCCGCATACGATCTGATACTGTTTTTCTTCTCCGGCATCGACAAGGCATAATGAGAGCTTATCGGCGTTTGGATGTCGAGATACAGAGAGGACCCTTGCTACCTTTACCCCTTGGGGTATAGTGATTGGTGTAACTGAATCTACTTCGATTCCTGCACGGGTAAGAGCCTCAGCCACTTCGTTGGGAGAAGCGCTTACATCGACAAAATCTTTAAGCCAACTGTATACTATTTTCATGCTGTACCAGAATTGTTTTGGGTGATTAAAAAGCTGATTATCAGAATTGCTGAAGAAATCTCACATCATTTTCGAAAAACAGGCGGATATCATCAATACCGAATTTAAGCAGTGCTATGCGCTCTATTCCCATACCGAAAGCGAATCCTGTGTATTTTTCAGGGTCGATCCCTACACTTTTGAAAACATTGGGATGCACCATTCCGGCGCCAAGCACCTCAAGCCATCCGCTTTGTTTACAGATACTGCAGCCCTTTCCCTTGCACAGGAAGCACTTTACGTCAATTTCGACGCTTGGTTCTGTAAAGGGGAAAAAGCTGGGGCGGATTTTGATCTCTGTTTTCTCGTCGAAAAATCTTTTTGAGAAAGCCAGAAGAGTACCTTTAAGATCAGCGAAACTTACATCCTTGTCTACATAGAGCCCCTCGACCTGATGAAACAGGCAATAACTGCGTGAGCTGATCTCTTCGTTTCTGTACACTCTGCCGGGCATAATGGAGCGAATAGGAGGGCTCTGCTGCTCCATAACCCTGATTTGAACAGGTGAAGTATGTGTTCTGAGCAAAACTGATTCATTTACATAGAACGTATCCTGCATGTCCCGTGCGGGGTGATGCGGGGGAGTGTTGAGTGCTTCGAAGTTATAGTAATCGGTCTCCACCTCCGGTCCATAAGAGATAGAGAATCCCATACTGAGAAAAATATCCCTTATCTCATCCCTTATCTGCATCAATGGATGGAGACTGCCATGATGAAACGGGAATCCGGGCAGTCCCGGATCAAAGGATTTATCTGCGGTGGTTTCAGTTTTGCTCTGCCATGGGGCCTCATCGAATTTGGTTTCGATTTCCGCTCGTAACTGATTGGCTTTAGCGCCCATGAGCTTGCGTTCTTCAGGAGCCATGCTGCCAAGAGATTTGAGGAGCTGTCTCAAAATACCTTTTTTGCCCAGATATTTGATCCTGAAGTTTTCAGCTGCAGCATCATCCTTTACTGCTTGAAGGTCCTGAAGAGCGTTCTCCCGTAATGTATCAAGTGATTGCGGTGTATTCAGATTTATCTCCTGGCTCATGACTTTATCCTTAGGCCTTTACAGTTTCAACGATCTTTGCGAAAGCTTCTGGTTCGTGAAGGGCAAGATGAGCAAGACTTTTACGATTCAGCTCAATCCCTTTTGTCTTCAAATCGTTTATCAGTCTTCCATAGGTGGTGCCGTTTATCCTAGCAGCGGCGTTTATACGCATAATCCATAGTGCACGGAAGTTGCGTTTCTTTTGTCTTCTGTCTCTGTATGCGTAAACACCAGATCTGTAAACTGCATCTTTTGCTATGGTAATAGAATTTTTCCGCTTTCCAAAATAACCGGAAGCCTGGCTAATAATTTTTTTGCGTCGTGCGCGGGATGCTACACGGTTTTTAACCCTGGGCATTAGAATTCTCCTTTATTTGTAATTACTGTTTTATACACTGATCATTGAACGTACTTTTTTCTCCACATCTTTTGAAACCAGTGCTGGCTGGCGGAGGTTACGTTTGCGTTTTGTGCTTTTTTTATTGAGAATATGACTCTTAAAAGCCTTTTTTCTCTTAACGTGACCGTTTGCAGTAAGACTGAAACGTTTTTTCGCCGCTGAGCGACTTTTCATCTTAGGCATAATGACTCCCCGTTTTATTGGTTGTTTTCCTGTGATTTCTTTTTCTCAATCTCTATTTTCCGTTTGTACTCTTTTACCTTGGCTTTATCAGGAACATATATGGAGATCATGTTCCGCCCTTCCATTTTTGCCACTGTTTCAAGCTGTGCGATATCCGAAAGACAGCCGTCCAGACGATCCAGAACCTGCCTTCCAAAATCAAGATGGGCAATTTCTCTGCCTCTGAACACTACTGTGGCCTTAACTCTGTCACCTTTAAGAATAAATTTCCTGGCATGTTCCATTTTAAAATTGAAATCGTGTTCATCAGTTTTTGGGTGAAATTTCACCTCCTTAAGATGAACTACGTGCTGCTTCTTTTTGGCCTCTTTGGCCTTTTTTGATTTTTCATACTTAAATTTCCCGTAATCCATTATACGGCATACAGGGGGAGAAGCAGTAGGTGCAACTTCGACAAGATCAAGACCAAAGTCCTCTGCTCTGGACAGTGCATCTTCAATGGGCAGTATCCCAAGCGCTTCTCCGTCCGGTGAAATCACCCTGACGTTTGGCACCCGAATTTCTGTGTTGATACGTGTAGTTTCCTCTCGTCGTTGTGGCATACGAAATCTGTTAATACAAACCTCCTGGTTTACTGTTTATTATTCCTGAAAACCGATTTCAGACTGCCGGATGAGTTCAGAGATGAATTCATCTGCACTAATGGTGCCCAAATCACCTTTAGTGTGGCGTCGAAGTGATACTGTTCCGGTTTCCTGTTCTTTTTCTCCTGCAATTGCCATGAAAGGGATTTTCTTCAGTTCCGCATCTCGTATCTTATAACCGATCTTCTCATTCCTGTTGTCAAGCTCAATTCTTATCCCCGCTTTTCTGCCCTTCTCCTTGAGCTCAGTTGCGTAATCCAGATATTTATCTGAAATGGGGAGTACCCTGCACTGGACAGGAGATAGCCATACAGGCATATCACCACCGAAGTGCTCAAGCAGTATTCCGATAAATCTCTCCATAGAACCGAGCAGTGCACGGTGTATCATTACCGGCCTTTTCTTCTCTCCGTCTGCATCTGTGTACTCAAGATCAAATCTCTCAGGCATGCTGAAGTCAAGCTGTATGGTCCCGCACTGCCAGCTGCGCCTGAGTACGTCCCGTATGTGGAAATCAATTTTGGGCCCGTAAAAAGCTCCGTCTCCGGGATTGAGCTGATAGTCGATATCGCCATCTTCCAGTACATTTTTAAGTGCATTTTCCGCTTTTTCCCAGATATCCAGTGATCCGATGTAGTTTTCGGGCCTGGTTGAAAGCTCGATTCTGTATTCACTAAAACTAAATGTCTTATAGATCATCATTATAAAACCGATAACTTCAGCTATCTGTTCCTCAATCTGATCGGGAAGACAAAATATATGAGCATCATCCTGAGTGAACTGCCTTGCTCTGAAGAGTCCGTGGAGAACTCCCGCTTTCTCATGGCGGTGAACTAATCCAAACTCGCAATACTTTAGGGGAAATTCCCTGTATGAGTGTGCGGCATTTTTGTATATCAAAAGTCCACCCGGACAGTTCATCGGCTTAACCGCATGCATCGTCTCATCTATCTGAGTGAAATACATATTTTCTCTGTATTTGTCCCAGTGTCCGCTTCTCCTCCACAATTCCTCATTTAGTATAACTGGAGTTTTAATCTCCTGATAACCTGCTTTGATATGCTCTTTTCTGACAAAGTCGAGGATGGCGTTATAGATGACCATTCCGTTTGGATGCCAGAAAGGAAAACCTACACCCTCCTGATGAAAGGAAAACAGATCCAGTTCCTTGCCTAATTTACGGTGATCCCGTTTTTGAGCTTCCTCAAGAAGTCTAAGATGCTCATCAAGCATCGATTGTTTAGGAAAGGAGATACCGTAGATGCGCTGAAGCATCGGATTCTTCTCATTTCCACGCCAGTAAGCCCCTGCTACATTAAGCAATTTGAATGCCTTTATGTAGCCGGTATTGGGAATATGGGGACCACGACACAGATCTGCCCAGTCATTTTGTATATATAATGAAACCTCACCTTCAATATCTTCAAGCAACTCAAGCTTATAAGGTTCGTTTTTACTGCGGAACGTCTCACGTGCCTCCTGAATAGAGATCTCTTTGCGCTTAAGAGGGACTTTCTGGCTGATTATCTCTTTTGCCCTCTTTTCTATCTTCGCAAGGTCCTCAGGAGTGAAGGGGTTTTCCATCTCAAAATCGTAATAAAACCCGTTTTCAATAGCCGGACCGATAGCGATTTTTGCATCCGGGAAGAGCTCCTGTACCGCCTGGGCGAGAATATGGGACGAGGAGTGCCAGAATATCTCTTTTCCCTCAGGGGAATCGAAGGTGATTATCGAAACACGATCATCTTCTTTTAGCGGCGTGGAGAGATCTTTGAGTTCATCATTGATTTTGCAGGCAATAGCTGCTTTGGCAAGCCGGGGACTGATAGCTTTAGCAATATCCAAGGCTGTACAGTTTTCCTCTGCTTGAAAACTTTTTCCATCAGGTAGTATAATATTCATCTTTTACTCTCAAAAGCAAGGGCATTACCCAACATATACTGAGTAAAGCTGTGCTGAAACATTGTTCCTCTGTTTCATTATATACCACCAGTATTCATACTGAGTGGTGCCCCGGGGTAAGAGGTGAACCGAGGAGCATGTCGGAGGATAAATGGGCGTTACTGGATTTGAACCAGTGACCCCTACCATGTCAAGGTAGTACTCTAACCAACTGAGCTAAACGCCCTTAATCCTTATTTGTCTCTGATACTAGCAGAAAGGCCACATTAAAACAGATGTTTAATGCAGGTAATGCAATATAATTAAATGCGGAAAGGGTGTCAAAATGTTTAAATCATGTGGCATAATATTTCTGAGCTTTGAAAATTTCGCATTGAACCCCAACTAAACCACCAGAGATGGTGTAGATACTACAGCCGCAAACAATACCAGTTTGCCATGGCACGTTTTGTTGTATGCAGGAGCGGAGTAAATGAGGGCCCGTGAGTACAACTTCTAACAATATAAACTCATGGTCTGTGGAATGTGTAAAACTCAGATGGATGCAATTTGTTCCAGGTACTTCATCCTTCATGATAGATCATCACCCGGATATTTCGTTTGGAAATATGAACAGATGACCTTAAAACAAGTAAAGTTGAGGAAGCCAATGAAATACACAAGATGCAAATAAGTGAGAAATGTGTCTATGGTGTTAAAACGACAAAACCCCGGAGATATCTCCGGGGTTTGTTGGAAATGGGAGATATTCCGGAATAGTTAATATTACTCCAGATATTTATAATACTTGCGTAAAGAGCCGATATAGCCACAGTTTAAGACCACACCCGCAATTTTCTCCTCCAAAGCCGGATACTCTCCTATTTTGTTTTTCAAGTGTACAATGTTTGTTTCTCCCGCTTTAACAACAAACAGATATTTTGGAAAACACTCATTAATCACAGCTGCATCGCATACTGCCCCGAGGGGCGGAGAATCAAAAATTATAACTTCATACATTGAAGAGAGAATCTCCTTTGTTTTTTTGAAGCGCATAGAGCTAAGAAGTTCAGAGGAGTTCTTTGAGTGATCTCCACAGGGGATTATATGTAAATTGTTTATGTGTGTGGATCTGATTGCGGACATTACAGTTTTTTTTGTAACCTGCTCTTCAGTTAAGTTCGAAATTTCAAGCGTATTTTCATCTTCACAGTTTAAATTATCTGGATTGTGAGGTTTAAGAATATGATAAAATCCTGGAGACTTTTCTACTCCAAAGAGCTGATGACATACCCCCTTTCGCAAATCCCCATCAATAAGCAGTGTTTTTTTGCCCTGCAGTGCGATAAACATGGCCAGATTAGCAGCTATTATCGATTTCCCCGCTTCGGCATCAAGACTGCTTACCACCATACTTTTATCACTCTCAGGTTCTAACATCATCAATACTTTACTGCGTAAGGATCTCAAAAGCTCCTTTGTGCAGTCATTGCGATAATCAGAGGTAAGAAGCATATCAGCTCTTTCCGTTTGATAACTTCCGTTAGCAGATTTGCCTTTTTGTTTTTTAACTTCTTCTCCCCCCTCTTTATTTCGCCTGGATGATTTTGCTGGACCAACTTTTGGAATGGTTTCAAGTACTGTGTAAGGCGCCATTTTCCGCAATTCAAATTCGGTGCGTACTGTTTTATTTGTCATGTCAAAGACAACCGGGGGACCAAATGCACCAAGCAGACCAACTGCAAGACAAATGGCCAGCATTTTCATATAATCTGGTGGAGGTGGAATCGGGGGAACTGCATAGTCCAATATATAGACATCTGCCATTTCAATAGTCTGGGATATTTTTGCCTGGTTATACCTGTCCAATACCACAGTATAGATTTCTGAACTGATTCTGTGCTGACGTTCCAGCTCTGCAAGCTCCATCTCAGTTCCCGGAAGGTTCTGGAGTTTTGAGGAGAGATTTCTCATGTTTGCTGTTTTCTGATTTATTTCACTTTCAGATTTTGATATAAATGACTGCAGTTCTCTGATGACCTTAAGAAGGGTGTGCTCTATGTTTGCTTGCTTTTCCTGAATAATAGGATGGCTGCTGCTGTAGTTTACTTTCAGAGTTCTAAGTTCAGCCCGTAGTCTGTGAAGTTCCATCTGTAAAACAGCTCCGGAGGTGCTTCTCTGCTGGTTAAGGAAAACAAGTATCTCTTCACCTGACTGTATTCTGTTCAAACCTGAGGCCTGACTGATTTTTGCCAAAAGCTCCCTGGCATTTTCCACAATATCTCTTGTAGAGGAAACCGATGTTTCCATTGCAATCAGATTGTCTACTGTCTGCTGAGTGCTCCGTGTAAGCCCAACAGTTGGATTGTTTGTTCTGAAATTTTTCAGCTGAATATCTGCTTCCGAAAGGTTTTGCCACGCTTTGTCGTGTTGAACCTGCAGGGTTTGGAGCATTCTTTCGGTTTTCCTAATTTGAAACTGCTGTCTTCTTTCTACATATGCATCGGCAACAGTGTTCAGAATTTCAGCTATAAGCGGGTAATCCTTCCCCTTCAGAGATACTTCAATATGAAATATCTGCCTCCGGGCATCTGGGGGAGATATTTTCAGGCCGTAATAAAGCCACTCTATGGCGTCTGACATGCTGGAGATCGCAAAGGAGAAGGAGTGTGGGTTGCGCAGAAATTCTTCACTGTAGATCAGTTTTATCCCTGGAAGCATCTGCTCTTCAAGAGTTGAGAGCCTTCCACTGGCAAGCACACTGTGAGGCCCAAACCGACCCTGCCTGTAGCTTAGTGTGTAGGTGTCACTGTTGTAATTATCTATTGAGAAAAAGTATCGTCCAGGTTTTGCAGTCGAATCTACCTTTAGGTGTTGGAAAATTTTTTTTCGAGAATAATCAGATAACCATAATTGCAACGATAGCTCTTCAACAACTCTTCTTAGAAATGTTCTGGTCCTCATCAGTTCTGAATTACTATGATCAATATCTACCAAATCTATTAAAGTAACTACTGAAGGTGCTTTTTGCACCCCTATTAATACACTTGCACTGAGTTCAGGATCTGTCGAAGCGAATTTGAACATATATATTACCGCAACAGCGGTTAAAATGGGACCACTGGCTGCGATCCAAAATTTCCATCTCCAAACCAGCCTCAGGTAGTGCATGGCATAATGGGTGAAATCAGTTTCCCGGAGTGGTGTTGTTGTCTGTTGTTGAGGGGTCACAATACATTACCTCTTTGTGAAGGTTTCAAATCCAAAAGGATCAGTGGCTTTTGAAGCCACTGAGCTTAACCTGAATACTTTCTAACCACGTTACGCTGGTCTAATTAAACTTTTTGATTTTTTTGTAGTTAGCCAAAATGAGAATAATTAATCCGGGTGTTAACAAAGCGAAAGTCGAAGGTTCCGGAACCGGGACAGAGAGTGAAAACTGCTCGCTTCCACCATCAGAAAAGGACTGAGCATGGAGCAAAATATCAAACTGCCCGTTATTGATTGAGTTAATAAGGGAATTGAATGTATTGTCATCGGTAAAAGTAAACAACATTCCAAGTGACTCTCCGGTAGTTATACCATTTAGGGGTTTGTTGGGTGTTGTTGATAAAGCTCTGGATGTAGCTCCGAAACTAAACTGGGGGTGTGGATCGTCAATGTAATCAAAAGACAGTCCGTCCACAACGGTGATATACTCAAAGTTATCAAAGTCCAGAGTTTTAAAATCATCTTTAAAGAGAATTCTTGTGATTATTGCCTCTTGATCACCAGAATTTGAAAAGATAAACCTGACCTGATTATCATCAAGCTCCTCTACTCCCATTGTAAACTGATTTATACCTGTGGCAATATTTTCTGGGTTATGACCTGAATAACCATCAAAGCGGTATTCGATGATATCGGAATAGCCAGCTGCGGAAATGATCAGAGTGATCAGCAATGCAAATCTTGAGGCTTTCATAAGTTTCTCCTTGTAAAGTTTATTCTGCCTACTCTCAACAGACAAATTTTATGCCAAGATAAAGAACAGAGCAGTAAGTCAGAGAGATTGCGATTACACAGGAATGGAAAGCGGGAATTTGCCGGAAACAATTACAAAACTAAAGTTCTCATTTGTACCTCCTTGCCTAATTTGTCTCACATCCTTTCAATAGATTAACTTCTGTTCCAAAACGGAGAACGGAGCAGCAAGTTTCAAAGTAACCACATTTACAAAAAGCAAGACTTATGCCGCAATTTCCTCATTGCGCTGGGCCTGCCATTCTCTTTCCCTGGAGCTGTTTTTCGCGACCCCGGACCAAATATACCGGCTCTCCTTTCCTCCCTATTTTCCTGCAACCTCCACTTTTTCAATCACTCCCTTTTGTCTGATCACAATCACATTTTTCCGGCTTTTCTCGATTCTCATCAGGGCAAACAACACACCCCCAAGGAGTATTAGAGCAAAGACAAATATTGGTTTACCGCCCTGGGTGTGAAGGGGTCCGAAAAGAAAAGATGGATCCACATGTATGGAAAGCAAAGTGAGAGCAACAATGCGCACCGCATTCTTGAAAACCGTAATCGGTACAATTGACATCAAAAGAAGAAGCCTATACCTCTTTTTCCTTAGGAAAAGCTCTGCAGCGATGATTCCTGCAAGGAAAAGTGACAAGCTGGAACGAATTCCACTGCACTCAGGCGCAATATGTATGCTTAAATCCTGAAGGTGAAACACCGATCCCGTTCTGATAAATTCAGTACCTGTCAGATGGAAAAGCAGATTAACGGTTTCTGCACTGCTTATCTGAAGAAAAAAAATCACACGGTTCAGCACAGCCTCTGGTAAAGGAGCTGCAAAGAGAAGAAATACAAATGGAAACGGTGCTTTACGCAGCATCTCTGTGCCAAAGAATAGTACAATAAGGCCTACAATAAAGAAAACAAGTGTTAGAGCGGAAAAAAACATCTGGTCATTGCTGCTTAAGGAATCGATAAAAAACCATCTGTGGAGAAATAAAAGCAACGACAGCACAATCAGAGCTGCTCCCACTCTGTAACCAGGTAATGGGGAGGGCAGAAGACAATTTCTGTAGAAGTAAAAGAACATCAGGCTTACACCAGGAACCAAAAGGATATATGAAAAGGTACCACTTTTGCGGGCAAAAGAGATTAGTTCCAGAACAAGAGGTGAGGCCAGGAGCAGCCCGCCAAACAGAATCTTAAAAAAAAGTAAAACTCTGATTTTCATAATAAAACTTTTTTCCGGTTAATGTTAAAAGGTTACACACAAACAGCTTAAAATTGATATATGTTTAAACGAAAACCACTTGTAATATTTGTATCACTGCTTTGTTTACTCCTTACCATTTCGGTATTCCACAAAAGCATACTTACCGAAACTGCACGGTATTTAAGTGTGTCAAAGCCAGTCGATGGTGAAATCCTGATCGTTGAGGCCTGGATAAATCACGGTGCGATAATCGAAGCTGTTGAGGTGTTTAAAAGAGGCGCTTATAAATACCTTCTCGTTACAGGAAATCGCGATTACCTACCTTCTGCAATTCAAACAATAAAGCATACCGGATTGCAGGATGAGTTTATCAGGATATCAGAAATACCGAACGACTCCACCGGTCACAACACTTTTGACATGGCCTATGCGGCAAAAAACTGGCTCAGAACCAATGATCCATCAATTGAAGTTTTTGACGTATTTACAGAATCTGTGCACGGGAGAAAATCTTGGGTCGTATTCAGACGTGTATTTGGTGAAGAATTTGAGGTTGGAATCAAATCATCCCTTTATTGGCACTATGGCATTGAGGGATGGTGGAAATCCAGAGCAGGTATAAGGTGTTACTTAAAAAGCTACTTAGGCTATGTCTATGCCTTGATTTGGCCATTTAGCCTCTATACTTAACTCGCTGTTATTTCTGGTCAATTCGGTAAAAAGTGAACAGACCTTTTGTTCAGATAAAATCTACTTCTTTCTCGAAATGAATTGATCTCATTTATTTCTGTTGGTGTTTGAACTGCTATTTTCGTGACCAATCATCTTTACTCAGACTCATTAATCACCATCTGATACTTTCCTGAGAGCTGTGGTGGTATATCATCCACGTAATCAAATGTTAGTTTTGTGCGTTTACCGAAATTCTTTTCAACAATCTGCTTTAGTGCTTTTTCTGCAACTGTTCTGAATTGAGAATTCAGAATAAGCCTAACCTTTATATCTTTATTTTTTGTATAAACGATCTGAAATCTCTTAACTTTAAGTGCAAGATCTGCGTCCATAAAGGCACGGCCCCAGAAGTTTGTTGAGATCATCTTTCCTTCCTTTGTATAAAAAGCTTCCCCGGTCCTGCCACTTAAATTTTTTATAATCTGCAAATGTCGTCCGCAAGGGCACCTTTCATTCACCACTTCACCAAGGTCCCCGGTTCTGTATCTTATAAAAGGCATAGGGGAGGGGTTCAGGCTTGTTACCAAAAGCTCTCCATTGTCATCAGTTTCCAGATAATGGCTCTCCTGGAACAGATGAAGTGCTCCTGCTGGACAAAATCCCCCAATATGACCCACTTCACGCATCCCATACATATTTGTTACATTGGTTTTGAAAGTTTCCTCAATTATTGCTTTTTCGTGACCATGTAAAGGAGCCGCCCAGGTGATTATCAGCTTGGGTCTGCACACAGGTGCGGCTGAGTTTTCTCTTATATAGCGGGCCAAACCTGCAGCCGCAGAGGTTATTCCCCACACAACCCGGGGGTTGAATAGATTCAGCTGCTCTGTGATTAACTGGAATTCTTCTTCAGTCAGATTTATTCCTGGTAAAACCTGTTGATTCCAGAGTTTTTTTCTCCACATGTTAACTTTGCTTTTTCGCACATAATCCGGCGATACACGAACGAGACGGGATTCTCTGTTCCCTGGTTTTAACCCAAACCAACTCTTTAAACGTAACTCATTAGCCCAACTGGTAGCAGAAATGGTACCGTTTTCATAAAACACAACTGGTGCACCCGTAGATCCACTTGACATATTGCGAACCAGTGGATACGGTCTGCAACATGAAAATAGGAGCGGTTCCCCAGGGCCACCCGCAGACCGGTCTGCTCTGGAAATGCTTCTTGTGTACCTCCTGTCTATAAGATCCAGTCTTTGCCCTATAACGTTATCTCTTGACAGTGGAGGAAGCAGATGAGTTAACTGATCAATGGTGTCCAAATTTGGTTTGAACCTTCCAAGGATTTTGCTGTAATAGGGTACCCACTTTGCGGCATGGCTTAGGACCCGACAAATCCTTTCATTCTGTAATGACTTAAGGGTCTCCTCTGAACTAAATTCAGTTAAAAGATAACGATTATATTCAGAAATTATACCCCGTCTGTTGTAGAGATTCTGGGACAACGGAAAAAGAAGTCTTGCTATCATAGCCTCATGCATTTTCTGTAACATTTTTTATCCTTGTTATTTTATGCCGTGCAAATCCTAAAAAATACTGATATTTGATAAATGCAAATTCTCTCAGTCCAACTTTTTGGGATAGTCGTCTGTTTGATTTATTACTCAGTTGTGTTCCGCCATAAAGTCTTGTATACCCCATAGTTTTCATTCTCGAAAAGAGTTCTCTTCGAAGACTGGTGCCTATTCCACATGATCTGTGCTCCGGATGAACAGATATCTGAATGGAGAAACACTGCCCACCTCTTAATTTCTTCTTGAACCTGATGAGTGGAATGTCCATGGTATCTAACGCTATAAGATTAAACCCGGTTACTGCACCATCTCTTAAGCATACAAGGCATTTATTACCCTGCTTCAATTTAGAACGGATTCCGATCCACTCTTCCATATTGTCTACTTGATCCATAAGGTCTGTTTCGTGTGTTTCAACGAAACGATAAACGAAATCCTTTGATTGGGATGTTATTTTATTGTTATTGAACTGCGTAAGGTCGACAGAATAAATTACATAGGTCTTATTGCGGTAGACCGGATAACACATGTAAAGGATGAGTTTTTTTAGAAAGATAGCAATCCCGTAATCACGGTAATTGCGCAGACCCTTTTTCCACAAATAGCAAATAAGGTTCATCAGTTTTCCCCTTTTTACACATGACCTTCCCATTGAGGGTGTGCTTTAAAGTTCAGATTGAAATTTGTTCCAAACTGTTTCAGATCCATTTTTAATCCATTATGAAAGAGATGCAGATCTTCTGATTTACCTCTGAAGAGTGGAATGTCAGAACAACTTATATCAAATGATTTTGAGATCAGGGGGATTTTTGTGCAATCAAAACCCATCGCCGTTGCAGCAACGGTATCCACAGCCACCGGGGAAAATCCCGCAATCATTGTACCGGATTTAACCGGGTCACACACCAGAGGTCCGTTTCCTTCCCCCCCTACAATGCCATCAACGATCACCAACTGCTTTCGCTGAACAGTATCCCTGATCCTGCCCTCTTTATCCGCATACATTACTATACGGTTTAAATCTGCCAAAGTCCTCCATAACGTGTCATTGCCATACCACATGGCTTCGTAAACCTTGTCCTTGAATGGTATGATACGATGGGTGTTCCACAGCAACTTTTTAGTCACGGCACACACCAGTTTTACGGGCATATATCTGCTCGATTGTATTGTGTCGTGAAGAAAGGTAGCTATTCTCTTCCGAAAAGATGGATAAATATACTGATCACCTCCCTCTATTGATGAACCGGTAATATAATGAGGCACACAGGCTTTACAGGCTGGTATTCCCATATAATTTTTCAATCCAAGGGTGATAGCTGTTCGACGATGTGTTTTGAGTTTTGCAATGTTTATCACAGCATCCGCCTTAAGAAAGGAACGTGGAATCACATATTCATGCCTTCCGTCTGAATGGTATTTAACGGTCTTCTTGTAACTGGCAACTGCAATGCGAAGACGTGAAGAGTCCATGCCAACAAAACGACTATACTCACCAACATCCACATTCTGATACCCTAATGGATCGTGCTCGATCTTCTCCCGATCCCATCTGCCATACAGATAACTCCTTTTGGCTCTGTCTAAACGAAGATCAAAGCAGGTAATCGGTATTGTAGTTTGGTTTTTATACCAGTTCAGCAGTTCACCAAGACCGGAGTTAAGGAGCATCTTGTCGAAATCACTGTAATAAATCTGACTATCTCCAATTGTAATCGTACCTTTACCTCTGAGCGCAAGACAAACATAATCAAGTACTGGTCTTACCACTGATGGGTGAACAATAATGGAAAACAAATCTTTTTTTCCAGGGTGCTCATGAGCAACGGTGTTAGGTTTGATAAATACATTCATACCCGGATTTATAAATTCTGCGAAAGGATTCCATTTTGACGTGTTAATGTTTTTGCTATCGAGTCGTAAATCTATCAACAGATCTCTTAACATTCCGTAAACTTTATTTGAAGAGTCAGTTTCATTTACAGTTAATTCCGGATACTTTTTATCGGGATGGAATCGGTTATTTACTGGATAGGATATCGCTTTGTCATTGCGAATAACTACGATGGATTCACTTTGATTTAGCATCATGTCAAAAACCTCTTTTTTGTTTACCCTTAGAACAGAATGAGTTATTTGGGCCATTCATACTTTAGCCTGGAGGATGTGAACTGGCCAGCTATTCCTGTCCAGAGGCCCTTCTTATAAAACTTCTGATATTAGGTTTGCACGAGGTGCATAGTAGTGAGTCGATTGTTGTTCCAGAGTAACGATATTGCATAGCAAGGATCCCCGAAATCTGATACCACAAAGAGAAGAAAAAAGGAAGCGCTACCAAGACCATACCTGACATCCCTCCTGCCATCTGTTATGCTGACTTCTGGCCTCTGTATGCACTTGGGGTCCGGAAAACTGGCCTAACTTAATGCCCTGCATTTATGTGTCCGAGAGCAGAGCTGGCGTTAGGCTGTAGTACAGACCTATCCAAATGATCTTTGTATTTAACTTATAATAAATGAAGGTGTGTGGATTGGTGAATTTGACTCTACTCCCCAGCCCTGTCCATTACAAAACACTCCTGGTTCGTATCGATTTGATCAATCAGGTCATCTGCTTGCTCTGTAATCTGCCTGGCTTCCATAACCTCCTTTTTAAGTGCCCTACCCAGTTCTTTTACAAATGGCTCTGTCAGCATGCCCCGGGGATTTACATTGAGCTTATGTACGGCGAGCTTACCCTCAACAAGGTCACCCCAGCCAAATGACTGGTCGTTTGCCCCGGCAAAATTCTTTTTAGGTATGAATAGTGCGACATTAAGGGGCAAGGGTTTGGGCTGGTAAAGTTCCTGGGCTCTATCATTGACCTTTGCTATCTGGACATGATAATATCTGCCCGACCATTCTTTAGCCTTCGCCCTTTTAAGATTTGAAGTTACAATACTCATTCTGACTTTAAGCCTGCTGAACTCGGTTTTCAGTTTATCGGAAAAAAATCTATAACCCGAATAAATTCCCGCAGACATGAGGTTTTCAAGGTGGTACACAACATTCTGAATGGGATGAAAGCACTTAAGAATGCGGGGCAACTCCAGACCTTGCAGATTATATGTTTCAAACATGGAGACAAGCGCTACTTTGTGTCCATTTGCGTTTAACTGTTGCGCCATTTCGTAAGCTATGGCACCGCCAAGACAATACCCGCCCAAATAGTAAGGACCGTTCGGTTGAACTGAGATAATTTCATTAATGTAATCACGTGCCATTTCCTCAAATGTGGTGTACGGTTCCTCCTTGCCATCTAATCCACGGCACTGAAGTGCATACACAGGCTGCTCTTCGCCTAAATACCGTGCAAGATCTCTGTATAACAGAACATTTCCTTCAGCTCCATGCACCAGAAAGAATGGAGGGAGTGATCCTGAAGAATTTAATCTGACCAACCGTGACCATTTTGACCCGGACCCTCTGTTACGCACAAGCTCAGCAATAGCTTTGATCGTCTGTGCTTCAAAAAGAACAGAAAGAGGCAGTGCAACCCCAAACTCCTCTTCAAGCAGAACAAACATCTGAGCAGCAATGAGGGAATGGCCGCCAAGCGAGAAAAAATTCTCATTGATTCCAACTGCCTGCAATCCAAGACACTTTTCCCATATTTTTGCAATACGAAGCTCTGTTTCATCATTTGGCTGTTCAGCACAGCCTGAGACAGATGAGGTATCGAAAGAAGGCACCGGAAGAGCTTTTTTGTCAATTTTACCGTTTGGTGTAAGTATAAAACGATCTACAAACTCAAAGTGGGAGGGAACCATAAAATCGGGAAGGGTCTTTTTAAGAAAAGCACGCAGATCATCCGTCGACGGTTTAACAGGGTTATTACAAATCATATATGCAACGATTCGAATATCAGAAGAAGTTGGCTGATATGTGGATACAACACACTGCTGTATTGATCCGTAGTGTGCAAGTGTGTCCTCGATCTCACCAAGCTCTATCCTGTAACCCCGTATTTTTACCTGGTGATCAAGTCTCCCAAGGAAATCCATTAATCCATCGTTTCTAAGCTTTACAAGATCACCCGTCTTGTAAAGACGTTTACTTTTACCCCAGAGCGAAACCGTTACAAACCGCTCTTCTGTTAATTCAGGACGGTTCAGGTATCCTCTCGCCAAACCGTCTCCTCCAATATGTAATTCCCCGGAAGCCCCGATGGGAACCGGGTTATTAAACTGATCCAACACGAAAAATTCTGTGTTTGCGATGGGGCGTCCAAGAAAAATTTTCTCACCCACAGCTGTGATCTTATTAACAGAAGACCATATTGTAGTCTCGGTGGGTCCATACATATTCCAGAAACAGCCCTCCCGATGGATCAACTGATCTGCCAGATCCAAAGGGATCGCTTCTCCACCACAAAGAATTTTAACTCCCAACGGTCTTTTCCAACCTGCTGCAATCATCAACCGATATGTAACCGGTGTCGCCTGCATGATCGTGACATCATGCCTCGAAACGAGATTGATTATTTCTTTACCATCCATAGTTTGAAATTTACCTGAAATGACGATTCTTGCCCCGTAAATCAGGGGTAGGAAAAGCTCCAGCCCGGCTATATCAAAAGACAAAGTAGTTACTGACAGGAGAACATCATCTCTCTCTATTCCAGGCTCTTTTGCCATAGAGCAAAGGAAATTAACCAACGCCCGCTGCTCTATTTGTACTCCTTTGGGTTTTCCTGTTGAGCCCGAAGTGTAAATGATATACGCCAGGTTGTCGGGTGAAAGTGGATACGAAGTATCGGACTGCTCACATGTCCTTACCTCTTCAGCATCTATGCAGATTTCCTTCCCCCTGAATTCCGGAAATGCACCCGCCATCTCAGATGTGGTAAGAATAAAGGATGCAGCAGAATCATCGAGCATATAGACAAGACGATCTTTGGGGAATGATGGATCAAGAGGAAGATAGGCGGCTCCAGACTTCATAATTCCTAATACCGCCACCAACATTTCGATGGACCTTTCAATGTATACTCCCACTACGGTTTGGCCTACTACTCCACTGTTTTTGAGAAATTGTGCTACCCGGTCAGCCCTTCCGTTGAGCTCTGCATAGGTGAGACTCTCATTTTCAAAACACACTGCCACTCTCCCCGAATTCTTTTGAACTGTTTCTTCGAAAAGTTCTGTAAAACAGCTTTGTTTTGGATAGTGAGAATCTGTCGCATTCAACTCTGCGATCATTTTCTGTGTGTATCCTGAACAAACCTCAATTTCCGAAACAGGGGCCAGAGGATTTTGAATAAGCTCTTCGATAAGGGTTGTGAAATCACAAAACATTCGCTCTATGGTCTGCTCTTCGAAAAGATCTGTATTGTATTCCCATAATCCTCCATATTTATCTCCAGAACCCCACATCCACAAAGTGCAGTCAAACTTGGACGTTGCTGTTTTGACTTCAAGCTGTCTGCATTCCAGATCAGCCAATGATAGATTTATAGATGAGTCCTGAAACATAAAGCAGGTCTGAAACAGAGGGTTTGATTTCCCATCTCTGGGGGGGTGAACTGCCTCCACAATCTGCTGAAAGGAAACATTCTGGGTCTCGTGTGCAGCGAACGTCAATTCCTGCACCTTTTTTAACAGATGAGCAAAACTTTCCCCGGAAGAAAATCTGGTGCGCAAAGGTAATGTGTTCATGCAGCAACCGATAATTGATTCCATATCAGGATGAGTTCTGTTTTCAAACGGGCAACCCACAGTTATGTCTGTTTTACCTGTATACTTGTGAAGTAGAAGTTTAAAGGCCGTAAGAAAGAATGTAAAAGGTGAGATCCTGTTTTCTTTGCAATATGCACTGATCAGGTTTCCAAGACATGGGGTAAGATTTAGTTTTATCGAGGAACCGCGAAAACTCTGGTGAGATGGGCGAGGAAAATCGGAGGGCAGCTCAAGTGGTGGAGGTTCTGCTGAGAACTGTTCTTTCCAGAACTGAATTTTTCCATTCAGCACAGAAAGCTGCTTTTTTTCCTTAAACCACATCACAAGATCTGCATATTGCAGCCGGGACCCTTTAGGAACAGGGGCCGGGTTGCCGGCGGCAATCTGTGTGTAATAATTTGACAGCTCCCTGGCAAACAGAACAACCGATGCGTGGTCCATAATGCTGTGATGGAAACTGAGCAAAAATATGTGATCGCTGATTGTGAGCTTAACTAATCCAAAACGAACCAGCGGACCTTTATCGAGGATGAAAGGTTTAGTGCAAAACTGATTTATAACGTTAGTCAGCTTTCGGTCCTGATCAGCAATTGCAGAGAGATCAACATATTCTTGCTTAATTTGGAGATCCGATGAGATGTTCTGTCTAAGACCTTTGCTGTCAAGAACGAAAACAGTACGTAAACTCTCATGTTGACGGATGAGCTGGGCGATGCTTTTTTCCAAAGCAGCATAGTCCAGTGGACCCTTAATACGAAAAGCGAGGGGGATATTGTAAACCGCGGTGTCGGGAGCAAGATTGCAGAGAAACCACAACTGTCGTTGCTGGTCCGAAACGGGAAAAGAATAGCAGTTTCCTGAACTGAATTCAGCCTTGCTTAATTCAGCTTCGAACTCACGTGACACCGGTTTGATCGGTAAGGCTGTTTCGGCCGACGGTTTTTTCCGCAGCTTCTCTATTTCCAGAGCAAAAGCTGCAATTGTTGGCTTCCGGAAAAGAGCTTTCAATGACAGTTCCACATTAAATTTTTTTCCAAGTCGCACAGCAATTTGTGTTAAAAGCAGGGAGTGTCCGCCTAACTCCATAAAATTGTCATCAATTCCTACTGAAGAGAATCCCAGAACTTCCTCCCAGATTTCTGCGATCTCTTTTTGAACCTCCGTTGATGGTTCTATATAGGGAGTGGAGAGGTTGGGGCGTGAGGCGCCGTTGTATTGCACTGAGCACCTTTTTTGATCCGTTTGGTTACTTGCTGTACCAGGCTCTATCCAGAAAGACTTTCGTGTGAAGGCGTAAGTGGGCAAGGGAATACGGCGGGGATTTCTCCCGGTCCATAAATCAGACCATTCGGGATTGCATCCTGACAACCAGAGTTTACCAACCAGATGCAGAAAGGATTTTTGATAGTCTGCCATTGTATCGGAACAGGGAAATGATGCAATAATTTCATGGCATTCGCCTAAATCAGGCTTTTTCCTAAGAAATGAACACAATTTTTCCCCGGGACCAAGCTCAACGGACACTCTGTTTGAGACCTTTGCCAAGTTATTTAAACCGGTTGTTATCTGGCTTGGTTCGCCAAATTGCCTTATCCAATAGTTAGGGTCCAAAGCTTCATTTTTTGTTATCTCAGAACCACTCAGGCTTGAAATAAATGGCACTTCAGGAGCATTGAATTTGACCTTTAGAAGTTCACACAAGAAGCTTTCAGAAGAGAGCTTTCCTGATATCTGGTCCTGATGCAAAACACCTCGTGCAGCTACAATCCTGAGTGCATCTTCCAAATTAAAAACTCCACTCACGCATGCAGCGACATATTCACCAACACCCTCCCCAGCCATCACAGATGGCTCTATTTTAAGCCTGATTAAACGCATTGCCATTGCATAGGAGATAATAAAAAGAGCCGGTTCAGTCCATGATTTCTGATTGATTTCGGGTAAGTCTGAAACTGAAAATCTGGAATCTGGTAAAAAGAACTTTTTATAATCGATATTAATAAGAGAATCTAAAATATTAATGGATTTATCAATAATTTCGCGGAAAAAAGAATCCTGCTGATACAGTGCTCTGCAAGCGTCTGGATTTGGCATTCCTTGGCCGGGAAACATAAAGACCACTGATGGATCTTCGCCTTTATGAACTGCTCTTGATACCTGGGTAGAAGCGGTCGCATTCAAGGCTTCTGCGAGCTCATCGGTTCCAACCCCTACATAGAATTGACGGTGAGTAAATGTGTTTCTTCCTATTTGTAATGTATACGCAATATCGGACGAATTAATGTCGGGTTTTTCGGTGCAAAAACGTACAAATTTTTCAGATAGACTTTTAAGTGAAGAATCGTTTTTTGCAGACCAGATAAAAAGGGAGGGCTTTCTGTCTGGTTCTGCAGATGGTAACCGGGGTGGTTCTTCCAGAATAACATAAGCATTCGATCCACCAACTCCCATTGCACCTACACCCGCACGCCGTGGATGATCTGTTCCGTTCCAGTCTGTTAATTGGGTGTTAACAATAAATGGACTGCTTTCAAAGCTGATTGCAGGATTTGGTTTTTCATAGTTGATAGATGGAGGGATCTTTTTTTCTTTAAGTGCCATAACAGTTTTTATCAATCCTGCTATACCCGCAGCAGTGTCGAGATGTCCGATATTTGATTTTACCGAACCAGCCCTGCAAAATCCTTTTTTGTTCGTAAATTTCCTGAAAGCCTGGGTAAGCGCTGAAATTTCTATCGGGTCACCGATAGGTGTTCCTGTGCCAGCTTCCACGAGTGAAATGGTCTCAGGATCGATCTGTCCCACTGTTATGGCCTCTGTGATTGCCCTGATCTGTCCATCAACTCCCGGAGCGAAATACCCTGCCTTCATCGACCCATCATTATTTATTGCAGTTCCCTTTATTATTGCATGTATTGTATCTCTGTCATCAAAAGCATCTGCTATTCTTCGCAGCACCACAACTCCCGCACCGCTTCCCAGTACTGTTCCATCAGCTTTGTGATCGAACACCCGGCATTGACCACCTCTTGATAATATTTCTCCCTCTTTATAGATGTAGCCCCTGTTATGATCTGGATTGATGGTGACAGCACCGGCCAGTGCAATGTCACATTCACCATTAAGCAGACTCTGAACAGCGCCATGAACCGCTGTTAACGATGTTGAGCAGGCTGTTTGTATGCTCATACTCGGGCCTGTCAGATTCATGCAATAGGAAACTCGTGTTGCAAGGAAATCTTTGTCATTTCCCGTGTGTCTCAAAAAGAAGAGGCCTGCAGAGTTAACCAAATCAGGATTCGACATGATGTTATAGATGAAGTAATTATTCATACCGCATCCGGCAAAAACACCTATCGATCCATTAAACTGCTCCTGAGAGTGCCCGGCATCCTCAAGGGCCTCCCATGCGACTTCAAGGAAATGTCGATGCTGAGGGTCCATCACCATAGCCTCTTTGGGGTTAAGTCCAAAAAATTCTGCATCAAACAAATCGATCTCTTTAAAAGGAATGCCGGCTTTTATGAAACTGGAATTTTTCAAAAGGGAATCACCGACCCCAGCTTTGCTCAAATGTTCATCAGAATAAAAGCGTACAGATTCCCTGGCGCTTATGAGATTATTCCAGAAATCATTGTAATTCTTTGCGTCCGGGAAATGACAAGCCATACCCGTGACTGCGATATCCAATTCAGAATAGCCAGATGGTACACTCATATTCTCATCCCTTTTTAAGGTTCATTATTGTACTTGCCAGTGTAAGGAACAACTACACTACTGCATTCTTTTTTTGACAAGGAAAATCAGCTGCAACAGATACTGCACATATTAGCTTTCTCCTTCAGTGCGTGGCGAGAATTGTAGGGGATATTTGAATCCATCCCTTAGGTGTGGAATATGGGAGATTTTGAACCGGATAAAAATCTTTTGTAAGGGTTCGAGAACCCTGTTACTCCTTAAACAATGTCTTTGCCTTGCTGACTCCGTGCTCTTAAACATGCCCATCAGAGGGCGAATAATTCAATACACAAATGGTTTTTCAAAGGGGCAATGTTTCAGGTGTCAAACAACACGTTGCTGAGCATAAATCTGGAGTAGGGCACCCCTAAGTTTGCATTCTGGCCTGACGGCGCCTTTGAAATAAGTCTCCTGAAAGCTGAGGTGTCGTTACTGTTTTTTGTTTACCATTTGAGATGTTTTTATTTAAAACTGTTTCGGCAAGGCAACGGGCTGTTGGGAATTGAAAAATTTCGATGAGTGTCAGTTCGCTGCAGCCAGAACCCACGAGTGCAGAATGTGCCTGAACAGCAAGTTGAGATGTTCCTCCTGAGTCGAAAAAATTATCATCAATACCTATCTTATCCAGTTTCAGTACATCACACCAGATATCCAGGATCAGGCGTTCAAGGCTTTCCTTGCTCTGCGTTTCTTCTTTATCGGTGCTCTTCTCCATCTTAGCAACCTCCCGGTTGCTGCCGGAACAGATTATCTGTGCCGGTACTCCAATAGCTGTAGCGTTTGGGGGGACATTTTCCATAACCCCGGTATTTAATCCTATGGTAGCCCACTCTCCGATTTCAAGATCCGGAAGGATCGAGGCATTTGTTCCGACATATACACCATCGCCAAGCCTTACACGTGCATTCAGAACCGCTCCGGGTGCAACCACACAAAACGAACCTATCGAACAGCCATGCCCAACAATTCCCCCAGTGAAAACAACCGATCCCTGATCAAGAAATGCACCGGCAGAGAACACCACATTTTGATATACCATGACATCTCCACGCCATTCCACTCCCCGTGTGTCAACGCTCGTATCAATCAGAGGTGCGAAAGGGATGCCATACTTTCCTATCTTTTCGTAAGCATCTTTTCGCCTGGCTGTAGTTCTGGCTATCAGATTGGCCACTTCATCCTCTTGCGGGCAAGCCGTTTTTAACAATTCAAAGGGACCAGCTACTTCAAGCCCCATGATCTTTTTACCCTTTTTTGATGTGTCATCATCGAGTATGACAATTTGTTTCCAACGCTTTTCTCTTTCATTTATTCTTAAAGCCAGCCGAACGCCTTCAGGATTTCCCGCACCGCAAAGATACAGTGTAGAATTCATCTAACCTCCATTTTTCAAATGTGCAATTAATCGGGGATAATATGCTATCCTAATATTGACAAAAAAAACTTCTGAGAAATTTTTGGAATCTGAATTCTTTTGGTATCTGTGTCGGCAACATAACGAAACCATGCTGAACCGGAATGGTGATAAAAATTTGAGACCGTTAAACTGATATTGCTGAATCCTTTATGTCGGGTTGTATCCGCTCGGCAGAACCGGTCATCCAGTCGGTACATTCTTTACATCTCTGCGGAAGGTCATCAAATTTTTTTTCCATGTGCATTCGCCGGTATACACCCAGTTTTCCCCATAGCTGCTCAAGAGGTTCATCCCATGCATTGCCGGCACTCTCTTCTCCTTCAATATCACCGGGACAACGCGGCACTCTTCCGTCCCAAAATACATGCATCATAGTGCATGCCCATGGACATGCGATACGATGCTCTTGGGGGATATCGACCGGTACATCAAATGCCCCCCCCCAGCTTAGCATTCTGCGTACTTTTGCAGTTGCACCACGAGAAAGCCAATACTCTTTAAAAGTACTAAGCTCATGGGCATTTTCCTCCATTTCAATAAACTGAACCTGTACTTCAGGCTTATTGTTTCTGGCCTGAACTGTTTTAAGGAATTTTTCCACGTTTCCATACACTACATCACGCCTTGCTTCCACCCGGATTTTCTCCAGAGTTTCTGCCGAAAAGGCATCGATTCCAAAAACAACAAGGTCTACACCAGAATCTGCAACGGGCTCAGCCCATTCAGGAGTAAGCAACATACCGTTTGTATTGATGTTTAATGACAAAAGACCTGCCCTTTTCCCGTATTGTATCATTTTAATCAGCTGTTGGGGTTCAAGCAGGGGCTCACCACAAAAAGAAAACCAGCACTGCGTCTGGGGAGAAACTGCAGCAATCTGATCTGCACACCTCTTCCATAACTCAAAAGGCATTCTGCCTTTGGGCCTTTTCATGCCGGGGTGATGACACATGCTGCATTTAAGGTTACACTCAGCAGTTACTTCCACTGCAAATCTGGTCGGAAACATAAGGTCCTGTAATGTTGATTCTATGCTCCTGAGGTAAGTAAAATCTGTTTCACTTTTTCTCATGCCATTTTCCTTTTTGAATTAAGCGTTCGAAGCGGAAATATAAACTGACAGGCAATTCTGGGCCGTTTTTTTCTTTCGTTACCAGGAGCAAAGCGCTCACGGATTTTTTCTGGCGCTGAGTCTGGAATGTCTACGCTTACTCAGAACCGGGATGTCACATTTTTTTTTCAGAGCTTTTTTCACATTTTTACCATTTAGATAGCAGATAAATGAACGGATAGTAGGATACTGAAAAATATCGGTTAGTGTAAGATTCTCAAAGAGCTCTTTTTTAAGGCGATTATGAAGCTGCATGGCCAAAAGAGAATGTCCTCCAAGATCGAAAAAGTTGTCACTTGTACATACGTCTTCAATTTTCAGTATTGATTTCCAAATATCAGCAACTGCCTTTTCCATCTCACTGCCGGATTCGGCTATTGAAGCGTCTGGTTTCATTTTTTCTGGTGTCGGCAGTGCTTTGCGGTCAACCTTTTTATTGGGCGTAAGTGGAAAGGATTTTAACTGTATATAACGAGCCGGAACCATATATTCGGGCAGTAGTTCCCTTAAATAATGGCTCACATCCTTACCCGAGAGATCAAGCCCTTCTTTGCATATATAGTATGCATTCATTCGTATGTCATCAGGATCGTCTGTGGTCACAGTGAGAGCGGCTTCGATTATATCCGGGTGTCTCATTAAGAGCTCTTCAATTTCTCCCAGCTCTATTCTGTGCCCACGGATTTTAACCTGATAATCTGTACGCCCATAGAAATTCAAAATACCATTTTCGCTGATACCTGCCAGATCTCCGGTTTTGTAAAGCTTCTCATTTGAGAACAGTTCTGAACTTTTGGTTACGAATTTATCACTTGTAAGTTCAGGGCGATTATGATACCCTGCGGCTACTCCTTCACCACCAATAAACAGCTCACCAACGACATTTGGAGGAACAAGCTGACCATTATTATTAAAGATGTATACCGATGTATTTGCAATTGGGCTTCCTATTGCCACACCATGCTCCAGGTCCCCTGACACATTATGGGCAGTCGACCATATCGTGGTCTCAGTAGGACCATACATGTTGAGAAGTTCCCCTCCGAGCACCTTCTTTAGATCAGAGGCAAGTGCCAGAGGCAGTGCTTCACCCCCAACCAGCATTGTTCTCAATCGTTTTAACGCAAAAGCTGACTCAGGATCTGTTATCAGCATTCTGGCCATTGATGGTGTACACTGAAAGTGAGTAACAGAATGTTTATGGACCAATGATGAAAATGAACCGCTATTGTCAATTTCAGAGTCTGAGCCGATCCGTTCAGTTTTTTTGTCAGATTTTTTATACTTCCGTCTTCCGATATTGGATAACAGTACAATTTGAATACCCCGTGTGAGGGTCCAGAGTATCTCCAGAACAGATATGTCAAAAGAAAGCGTTGTTGCGGCAAGCCAGACAGATGATTTATCATATTTAATAATGTCATCCATTCCGGAAAAGAAGTTCATCACATTTCTGTGTGATATAATGACTCCCTTTGGCTGACCGGTTGATCCGGAAGTATAGATAACATAGGCAGCAGAATCTGAAGAGACCTCCAGTGGTGGGTTGTCTTCTTTTACGGTCTTTGAATTATCCATGTAATCACTGACATCGATTATTACTGTGTCAGACATTGGTAAGGAATCTGAACCGTCTGTGAGCAGGATATTGATATTTGCATCACTGGCCATAAACTGGATCCGGGATTCGGGAAATTCCGGATCAATTGGTACATACGCACCACCCGCTTTAAAAGTGGCAAGGATTGCCGCAACCGTAGCGATCGATTGATCCGCATTAACTCCAATAAAACTGCCTCTCTTCACTCCAAGTGAAAGAAGTTTGTATGCCACCCGGTTTGCAAGTTTGTTAAGAGCACCAAAGGAAATCGAACTCTCACCATGAACAACAGCCGTTCTCTCTGGATAGAGCAGTGCAGCCTCTTCAAACAAACGGTGAATACAAGTATCTGACAAAAACGGCTTTACTGTTTTTTTGCACATCTCACGTATAAGCCCTCTTTCCTCGGGAACAAGAAGTGACAGATCCCTGAGTTTCTTTTCCCTGCACTGCACTATCTCTGCAATCAGTGCTGTAATTCGTTTACACAATACACTGGCAGTTTTTTTTGAATACCTGCTGCAATCATATTCCAGCTTAAAGTGCATGGAAGTATCCTGATAGGCAAACAGAGACAGGGGATAGCCGGTTTGTTCATGCACTGAAAAATTTCTTTTATGCCAGGTCTTTGAAAGAGAACGCATTCTTGTGTCAAGAGAGTACTTTTCAAAGATCAGTATTGTCTCAAAAAGGGTTTGGCCCCCATGAATTTCTGAAACCTTCTGGATGTCGATCAATGAAGCATGGCAGTGTTGTCTAATGGTAATCTGATCCTTCCGGATTGAGCGCAACCATTCCAAAACATCCATGTCGCCATCTATTTTTGTCCGCACTGGCACGGTGTTCATCAACAGACCCAACATATCAGAAGATCCTGAAACATTTTTGCTTCTACAGGAACGAACCGTTCCGAAAAGGATTTCGCTTTCTCCTGAATAGGCATATAGCAAAACCGACCACATTCCATGCAGAATTGTATAGGGTGTAATATCCAGTTCTTTGGCAAAACGAACCATATCGTGGGTAAGAGCCGGGCTAAGATCAAAGCAGATTACACTATGTCCGGTTTTCTGATCTCCCTCAGTGTACTTATGCGTGTTTGCCGGAATAGGTGTGATACTGGTAATTCCCTTCAGGTATTTTTCCCAGAATGCAACTGCGGCCTGATGATCATAGCGTTTTAACCATTCTAAATAGTTTTCAAACGGGGGTAATTCCGGCAATTGTATAGTACGGTTTTCTATTATTGCAGCATAAATGGAGAAAAGCCTTTCAAGAATGACAGGAATAGATCTGCCGTCAAGGATTATGTGGTGAAAAGTCCATATTTGAATGTATGATTCTTTATCCAGACAAAACAGGGTGACTCTCATGAGAGGTGGTTCATCCAGTTTGAATTCCCGTTTCCTGTCTTCAAACAGAAATTTCCTTATCGCCTCTTCCCTTTGAACTTCGGGAAAAGAGGAAATATCATGAACAGAAAAATAAGCATGTTTACAATCGCATTTGAATTGAGCGATCCCTTCATTCCCTTTCCACAAAAAGCCGCTGTGAAGTACTGAATGCATGGAGAGAAGTGTATCCCATGAGCTTTTTAGATGCCCCACATCAATTGCTTCTCTAATCCTACATTCAATCTGAAGGATATGGTCACCGGAACCTTCTTTATACCCGGCATTGAAAAACATACCCTGCTGCATTGGTGTCAGTGAGAGAGTATTAGTGTTGCTGGAATACTCTTCATTCTTTATCAGGTTTGAACGCCCAGGATAAAAAGGGCCTTTGTTGAGGGAATTCACGTGTTTTTACTCCATTTTAAGTGTCAAACAACACAAACAGGAGATTGTAAACAGTACTGCGTTAGTAGTTAATCTGCAATTTCAGTACCGGATTGTTTTTGTTAAAATTCCTGATAATTCCTTAAAAATTTGTTCAATGAAATTTGCCACTCCGGGATCTCTATTTGGAAAACCTGCTTAGCCTTATGTTTTGTAAGGAAACTGTTTACCGGTCTCTTTGCCCTGGTGGGAAACTCTTTGGTGCTGATCGGGACAATATGGCAGCTGTTTTGTATGTGACCATACTTTTTACCCAGCTCATAAATACTGCAGGCAAATTCATACCAGCTGGTCCTTCCCTCGTTGGAGAAGTGGTATATTCCCCATTGCTCAGAACGGTGTGTGATTATGTGTGTTATGAATTGTGATAAGTCCCGTGTCCAGGTTGGGCTGCCCCACTGATCCGATACTACTCCCACACGATCCCGCTCGTTCATAAGCTTTATCATTGTAGAAACAAAATTCGTTCCATGCTTACCATACAACCAGGAGGTGCGGATAATGAAGTGATGCTCTGTAGTCTGCCGGACCTTAATCTCTCCTGCCAATTTACTCTGACCATAAACTCCAATTGGCTTTGTCTTCATATCTTCGGTTAATCCATTGACCTGTGTGCCATCAAACACATAGTCAGTAGAGATGTGCAGCAAAGGTATGCTCAAAAGTCTTGCTATACCGGCCAGGTTTCCCGGCCCCTTCTCATTAACACAGAAAGCCTTTTCTCTTTCATCCTCCGCATTGTCCACTGCAGTGTATGCAGAGCAATTTACAATTGCCTTAATTGCTTTGTCTTCGACAAACGAAAAAATCTGTGAGCGGTTGGTTATATCAACTTCAATGTCGGATGCAATAACCTCCTGTCCGCTTTTTTCGAGACTCTTTATCAAATCACTGCCAAGCATACCCTTGCTGCCTGTCACCCAGATCATACTTTCCCCTTTTGATTGTAGTGAGAGTTGGCGATTCTGGTCTAACATCTGATGCACTTGGGAAATTTTGTTTCGAAGGTAAATCTGATTTAACTTGGAAAGCAGTCAGAAAATTGTGTCTTGTACTATCAAGAATAGAACAACCCGTAAAGTATAAATTCACTCATCTTCGTCTGACAATACTTGAGGATCAGAAGATGTGTATAAAAACAGCCGCTTGGGTAAGCGCACCGGGGAGACCAAGGGCCAATTGCCGGATGCAATAGATCAACTAAAGGCGGAATCACCGCAAATCGACTGCGAGGCCGATGGAGGATTCAGACCATTGTCTCCTCAAAGTAGGGGAGTTTATTATCCTTCTCTGAGATAACAACATCACTTAAAGGCCATTTTATATTCAGAATCGGATCATTCCACCGTATTCCGCATTCGTGTTCAGGAGAATAGCAGTTCGTACATTTATAAAAGAAATGGGTATTGTCTTCCAAGGTAACAAAGCCATGCCCGAACCCAGCAGGTATATAAATACCCAAACAGTTTTTCCCGGAAAGTGCAGTTCCATACCACTTACCAAAGGTTGGAGAATCCTGTCTTAAATACACAGCCACATCCCAAACGGCCCCGCTAATCACCTGAACAAGTTTTCCCTGCTCCATCGGTGCAGCCTGAAAGTGTATTCCCCTCAAAACTCCCTTGTTTGAAAAAGAGTGGTTGTCCTGAACGAAATCTTCAGTTATCCCACAAGTCAGAAAATCTGCTTTTTTATATCTCTCAATAAAGAAGCCACGATGGTCTCCAAACTTCTGCAACTCGATAATCAGAAGATCTTTAATTGTTGTTTTTTTGAAGTTAAAAGGCATTTGATTACCCCGACTGTTTAAGAGTTAAGTGCTTTTGATGCCATCATTTACACCATTTTCAATTGTGGAGGGATATGTATGAAAAAGATTTCAAAATAGTGTTGAAATCTTTTTGGACAGGTTTTTATAATATCAGAGAATCATTACATTTTCTCAGTAAGAGCAGGACTATGAAGTACAAAAAAATTCTCTTCACTCTTTTGTTTTGTATCGGTTTTTCCACTAACAGCTCAGCAGTAAACTCAGGAGATTCAATAGCCGTTTTTTTCTGGACAATGAACCAACCCGCAACTAAGGCACAGGGGTACTCCGGGAGTATCGCAATCAATAATAAAACCTCCTCAGGTGATGACACCTTCTTTGAAGGCAACCTGGAGCTCAGAGAGTATTCTCTGTGGCAGTCATTGTTCAACAGTGGCGGGTATGAGCTCTCTTTCAGTTTTACCGGCAGCAAACCCGGGCTTGTCAAGCGCAGTGCCGAAAGATTTCAAAACACCCAGTGGATAACATCTGTACAAAGTGAAAACGACAGTGTCAGATTCATTTTTCCCGTGTTGCCCCAGGGCCAGGAGTATGGGCTTTATGATCACTTTGTAGTTGCAGTAAATGATACCATGTCCCTGGAGTTTCAGGTTATTGCCGATAGTACGATCTTAGGAACATTCAGAAACAACAGATCAGAGGGCAACAGAAAAACCACCATTTATGCAAGAGATGCCATTGCCATAAGAACCACCGGAGGAAACTCAATGCGCATCAGGTCGATACAGATAAATGGTGATCACAGGGAAATGGTTTCTAAGTATCTGGGCTATGATCTTGCCCAACTCAGCCAGACAGTTTCCTATTATGGTGTGGACTTTTCGGGCACAGAAGAGAGGAATGATACCTCAGTCACAGATCCGGATGTACCCGACGACGACACGGTATCAGTCATGAATGATTCCACACAACCGCTGACGGCAACGGAGTTTAAGTTCCGGACTGCCATGCAGCCTTTCGCAAACGGCATGCGGGTACACTATTCACTTCCGCATTCTACCAGATATGCCGAGTTTACCGTATTCAACATCGAGGGGCGTATCGTGGAAAGAGTCACCAATATTCCAAAGGGCAATGGTTCCTTTGTGTTAAGGGATAACCTTAGTGCGGGGCTGTATATCGTTGAAGCACGTGCTTATACAACGGATTCGGCAAAACCCCTTGTACATAGACAAAGGGTGGTGTATGGCAGATGATATTCAGATTAATGATGGGTTTACTTATGGGGGAAGGTTTAAAATGGTATTCAATAATAGAATTACAATGAGATATTTTGCAGGATTTAGCATCTTTGCTATCATACTGTTTCTCTGCTCCTGTGATGCAGCACGGGAGGAGCATTCTGTTTCACTGATAGAGGATCACACAAATCTGTACAGAGAAATCGTAACGGAAGATTCTGTATCAATTTGCTGGCATTGCGATCCTGCTTTGGAAGGTTCCGTTAATCACTTTGAACTCTACTACCAACCCAAAAGCGGTAATGAACCTGTGGTTCTGGAAAGCTACATACCCTTTTCATCAACACCCTGTGCAATGATCCGTAGAGCAGATTTAAAACATATAGATTCTGCCTACTACTTTGCTGTGCGGGCCGTGGGTTTCGATGGTGTGAGATCAGATTTCCACTTCAGCTCAGATTCCAAAGCGAATCTGGAGGGTTGGTACATTATTTGGAAAAATAATTATAGGTAGTCAAACATTTCTGACAATTCTTTTTTTTATAATTTTATGAGGGAAAAAATGGTATCAAGAATTTTTACACTACTGGCCTTTCTTGCAATAAGCGGAATATGCCAACATGTTGAATGGGACCAGCACATTTCAGATATCTACGTTGGAAAAAATTTAGCAGATTCAGTAACCCAATATGGCATAACGTGGTATTTCGACCAGGAATATCCTGTCGGGACTTTTGTAAATGGTGATTTCTGGGTAGCAGGAAATCCCGTGGTAATCACCAGAATTACTCCCGATTTCGATGGTGAGAATAACGGATGGGAAGTGAATCCGGTCGTTGCAGGGAAGCATGGGTTTCAGAGTGGTTGTTATGGAGGTGATAATTTCGATCCAGCTCTTGTACCGGCACTACCCTATACGTCACCAACTGACAAAATTGTATCTGTTGTAAAAACAAAGCGGGCCGATCCGTGGCCAAACAGGGGGAGACCGTGTATCAACATTGCAGCTGTTTTAACTGTTATGCCAGAACCACCTCCAAATTTGGGTAATAATGTTTTCAGGCCACCATATGTTGGCAAGGAGAAACCATTATATCGGGTAGATGATTTGAGAACCGACCTTCTCCCTTCATTGGAGCCCGTAGGTAATCCTCCAGAAATAGAAGACATAGTAAACAGCTTCAGAAAACTCCGTTTGGATCATAAGAGTGGTGGGATCGGAAGAGCATTGCGTCCACAAGAGAGCATGGCTGATTATCAATTAAATAACACTTCAGCTATTTTTAATGGAGCACTCAGATTTATGCTTGACGATCCTATTCATTTGATTATGCCCGCAATGATTCAGTATGTGCAAGCAGGTTTAGACAAGGTTTATACCTTACTGGATGGTCAAACCTGGCCTGGTGGCGGTGGCCACCAACCAGGGCACGTAACAGCTTTGTCTTTCACCACAACACTTTTAGATATAGAGGCAGCAAGGAGTTTATTAAACAATGCAGACTTTTTCCACGCCTCAGAGTGGCTTTCAACTACTTCGCACTGTGGCTTGCAGTTGTGGGGTAGTCAAGTGTGGAACCAGGAAGATGCTTATTGGAATCGTATCGTACGTGGCACAGGTAGTAATTCTATTGCTGATCCTTATGGGTTCATTGATGGTGGACCTGGTCCAAGTCCATATCAACTATTAACAGCACAATCTCATAAAAGCGAAAGATTAATACAAGTGTTGATGCCAGAGCTACAGAATGCGTGGCCGAAGCATGAAATACCAATAGTAAAGAACTATGCTGAACGGTGGATTACTGAAGGGCTTTGGTTCAGGCCAGACCCTTGTGCTCCTTTTGACGGAAATGTCAACAACAGAGGGATTACTTATGGGCCAGATCCGGAAAATCCAGGTATGTGCATATTAGATACGAGACTCTTATACTATAACAGCCCCACAGATTTTGCTTATCCCGAAGGTGTTCACGGTGGCCGTTTCCCTGAACGGCATAACACTGAAATAGATAGAGGTGCGTATAGAAACGATTTTGTTGCTGCAATGTGGGATGCCTACTATGAAAGGTATAACTCATTAGAGCAATAATGCATGGTCCGAAAAAATAAATTCAAAAAATATCTGCGAAAGGATATAAACAATAAGGTAGGTTTGCACTGATTATGGCCTTATCATATATCATCATGAAACGGACCTATAGCCAGTTCCGTTTCTGGTGCCTAAAAGTTAACTTTTTTTTGAAGAGAGGATCATTTGTACTGCTCCCTTAAATTCGTCATTACACATTCCAGAAAAACTTTCCAAATCAGAACGGGGAAAAGTGGTTAGCAATTTTAATGTCATTTCTGGTGATAATCTTTTTAATTCTCTGTAGTGGATACAGTACGAAGCAATCTTTGCTTGTTTTAGAAGTGAGTATACTTTGCTAGTAGCTGGAAAATTGATGAAAGTGAACTTATTCTTTAGGCCCTCTTTTCTATAGTGATCAATGCTGACAAGAGGTACATTGTTTGCAATGGCAGATACTGCTAAGTGGAAACGCTCTCCAACTACACCTGCAGCATTAGCTATCCAGGAATACCATTCCGCAGGTGATAATGGATGGCCGATATTTTTATCGAACCCATTGTATTCGACTATTGATTCAGGCAAGCAAAGGCCAAAGACTTTGTATCCTTTATTATGGCATAGGGATACGAATTTTCTAAGCCAATCATTGGAAACCCTTCCATTTCTTGCACTATAGAGAATGTAAGAACCCTTCATACCATGTGCTTCGCTTGTATATATTTCCGGAAATGAAACTGATTCATTTAGGATGAAAACTGGATCAGGAGTTACCCGTGGTCTTATTCTTCCATTTGAAATAAATGCAAACATCATTCTTGTCCACTTATCCCGCACACTGATATAATCTGCTTTCTCCAGCTCATTTACTATTGATTCCTTAAGGTGACGTGGAAAACTATAGTAAGATGATCCTGTTGCACTACCTGATATGAAACCTGTTATGGGTTGATAATCTTTCCTTTTCTTTGCCCAATTAAGCCAGTAAGGATTTGGAAAACCCCCTTCATGGGTGTTTAGTTCTTTTGTCAGCCTGAAAATCGAATCACTTCCAGATATTATGCAGTCAATCTTTTCGCTCTTACAATAACTATAAATGTCATCTTCGTTCCGTAGGATGGGTGATAGATGTAAAAACTCTTCAGCAAATTGAAGGTGTGCCTGAATTTGTTTGTCGTTACAAATCTGCTGATATCGCAACTCAAGTTTTTCGGGGGCGTAGTTGAGAACTACAGTATCTGAACTTTGACGAAGTAGTGAATGAGTAGCTAAAGCCTGGAGATTGGCACCAAAGTTTGGGATCCTGTGGTGTGTAATCAGAGCTGTTTTCATAATAAACACACTTTTTTAAATGTATGACCAATACTCTTCGAAGTAGCATACAAAAGGAAAAGTATTGATTTTATGTCTAAATTGGTATCGATGTTTTTTTTTAATACTTCCTTAGCTCGCGTAAGATCATTATTTTGAATAAGGTTCTTGGCCAGTTCCCTTCTATAAGCAAAGATCATCTTATCTATTGTCCGTGATTCGGTTTTGGTGATTTTTTCTAAGGAGTTTAACTTTTCTAGAATACCAAGCATTCCATTCAAGGACTGTTCTGGGTAACGGGTTCTGGCGTTTGATAGATTTTCCGTTGCGGTTGTTCTCCTCATTACTCTCACTTGGATTTCTTTTGATACAAACCACGGACCTTTCAGGGCTAATCTACAGAAAAAATCAAAGTCTTCAAAGATATTTTGCCCTTTTAAGAACAGTGCAGAACAATCTAAGTACTTTTTTCTGATCATTGTATTTTGTACCCATGCAAATTGATATTTCAGTTGGCTGCATAACGGGCGCTTAATGTATAACTCACCATCTCCAGAGAATTGTAAGTTTCGGAAAGAAAAGAAATCAGATTCATACCTGTTGTTTCTTTCCATTTGCATATTTAAAATGTACGCACATGCATTTGGATAGCGTTTTAATGAATTAACATGTACCTTGAGCTTTTCTGGTAGCCATATATCATCTGAATCCAAAAATGTTAAAAATTCACCTGTCGACTGCATGATCCCCATGTTACGGGCACTTGATACACCCTGATTATTTTGGAAGATATAAATTAAATTTGATCTGTATTTTGATAAGACTTGTGCGGTATTATCTGTTGATCCATCATCAACTACAATAATTTCTTTTGGTTTGTACTCTTGATTCAGAACACTCTCAACCGCTTCTGAGATGAACTTTTCGCAGTTGTAAGTTGGTATTATTACCGAAATGTCAATTGCCATAGTTATCCCATTAAATAATTTTTCTATTCAGAAAAAAGAGTATCTGTATAGATTGGATAGTTAATTAATCGATTATCTAAAAGGAAAGTGACATACAAGTCTCTACAGCCCTGGAGATACACTTTTCAACTGCCTCTAAAGAGTATTTTTCTTGAAAGAGTTTCAATCCAGCCATTGATATAGAATTCCACAAGGTAAGATCACTAATCAGGATACTACATGCCTCTGCAAAACGAATGCCGGTATTAGCGATCAACCCATTCTCTCCATTAATTATTGGCAAACCTCGAAACCCATGCGAAGTAGCAACAATAGGTAAACCATATGAAAGTCCTTCTACCACTTTGAGAGAGGTTCCGCCTCCAATTCTGGTAGGTGCAATCATTATTAACCATGTGAGCAATTCAGGGGTTAGATCTTCAATATAACCCAGTCCTTCAATTGCGTGATCTCCTGTCTGTTTTGAGAACTCGAAGCTATGATTGCCTATCAGGCGGAGGCGAATATTTGGATGCTTCTTTTTAAGAAAAGGCCACGCATTCTTTAGGAACCAGTTAATACCATCAAGGTTTGCAATATATTTGAAATCCCCTATCATGCCGATTCGTTTTGTGTTAGACTTGATACAATCCGATTTGAAGGATTTAACTTCTTCTAATCCATTAGGAACAACGAATACTCTATCACTGTTTCCAAAATGAGCCTTATCTGAATCCTTACAAACACACATGCAATTAAAACGTTCCTTCCAAAGAGCTTCATGACGACTCCAGATTACGGAATTAAACTTTCGCCGGAATTGTTCTTTTCTGGATTTGGCAAATTGAGCAATGTTAGCATTAAAGCCACTTGGGAAATCGTCAATATCAATGATTGTTCTTGGCCAATTGTAAATGCGAAAGGCATTTGCTGGTTTTAGAGTATGTATCCAGATAACATCGGAATTTTTTATTAATTCTTTGATTCTTTTACCATCCTCAAATGTTGATATTATGCCATGTGTGTTCAGAAATCTAGGGTTAACAGTCTTTAATATTCGTTCTTTGCAATTCAGGATTGGCAATGAGGAAAACCAAATCATTTCAGCATTGTGAAATGCTTCTTTAGTTTTTTTGATCTGTGTTTTGGACCATTTTCGATCTGTTGCGAACACGATTTTTAATTTGCCTATATTTGCAAGTGCTTTAGCTGTCTGTATAGTCCTTTTACCAGCGCCACTCGTTTCAAAAGGACATGCTGTAGCAATGAAAAGAATTTCTGGCTTGTTTAGCATAGTTCCCCAAGTATTGTGATCATACAATCACAGAAAAAATGGTTTTTATTTAGTTAATTGTTTCTAAAAACTCTTGCATCTTATTGGCTGCTTCGGACCAGGAAAACGACCTTACTGTTTCAAGCTGATTTTTTTTGATTACACTGAGTAATTGTTCATCATTATACGTTTTTTCGATCGTCTTTACAAAACGCTCGACATTTCCCTTTGGACAAATGAAGCCGTTATATCCGTCTCTAATGATTTCCAAGCTCCCTTCGTTATCACTTGATACTACAACACATCCACAGGCCATTGCTTCCAGGACCGTTCCAGGTAAGCCTTCATTATAGCTTGGAAGAATAAACATCCTTGATCGGTTATATAATTCTCGAGTTTTGCTGAGAGAAGGTAGCCGGTGATAGAATGCATGAGTAAGTTCTGCTGGACGGGAATTTTCACTGAAAACATACTGCTTAATGTCAGAATTATTTTTGTGAAATGTCTGCAGTATTTTGATGAGGTCTTTGGGTGCTTTATTTGGATGCGGGCTATAAACTGCACATATCCCGTTGCGAACACGGTTTTCTGGGAAATAGTCTGATGTGTAAATGCCATTCGGAACCACCATGTCAACGGGTCTTTTTGTCAATTTTTTCAGTTTGGGGACAAGAGAGTTAGAAACAGTGATAGTTCTCATAGGCACAGTCCAGCATTTTAGATAAGTCCAATCTGAATTTATTCTTACATTCAAATCAACTGGCAGGCCATGGTTATATCGAACCTTGATAATATATTTATTATCTATTTGGTATACAAAAGGAACCATATAGGTACCAACAGCCAGGACTATTTCACCAGGTTGAAAATGCAAATCATTTATGTTGAAGAAAGTTTCAATTTTACCTTTGAATGTGTGTAGCCAGCCACTGTTGCTCTTGCTGTACACACAGGTTTTTATCATTCTTGTTAGGGTGACTTTTCTTCTCGGGTATATGATTCTGACAATATGTCCTTTATCGAGTAGTAAATTACCCATAATTGCAGTAACTCTTACACCACCTGAGCGATTATCGGCGGGTAATGCAAATGTTATTCTCATAATTCTATATCCTGATTTATATGTAAATATGAGTCAATTTGTCAAGTGCTTGTGGGGTGTTCCTTATTGTAACTAATTAGAATGTCTCCAGAGGCAATAAGGGCGACATTTAAAATGAAAAACAGGTTACTTTGATCGAAATAACCTACTGAGAAAAATGTAACTATATGTGAAAATAGAACTGCCCCAAGGCACCACATCGAGAACTTTTCTGATTTGTTTTCAGTGCATAGTGATTTGATTATGTATCCAACATATCTAAATGCACGTATGATTATCACCAGAAATGCAGTAAGTTGGAGTAATCCACCTTGAACAGCCTGTCTGATGTAGTTGTTGGTAATGTCGGAATGACGGGGGCTCCATGAAACTCCGGTTGCCATCCAGTGCCTGGTATAATCGGTGCCAACTAACCACCACTCATCAAAATATTTTATTGCGCTGGTAATTAATTCAGAACGATGAAATCCAGTACTTGAACCTGTGATATCTATTCGCCCAATTAGATACCAAATAGGTGCTTTCATGAAAACATCCAATAAAATTAGAGAAAAAACTATTCCCCAACGAACTATTGACATTTTATTTCTTGCATACCAGGTAACAATACCTATTAAAAGAAAAACAGCCGACATGAATGGCCCGGAAGAAGCACTCGCCCATACAATAGTTAAACTTGCTAAAATCCCCAAAAAGTAAAGCCACCTTCGCCCACTTCGTTCAAACCATGCCCCTATAAAGATTCCTGAAGTTGTTGCCCCTATAGTACCAGCAAGGATTGCATGTGCGAAGGCACCCTGTGCCCTAACTTTTCCTTCTCTTATTTGGGGATAAAGTGGCCCACCAAAATACCCCAGCAAATTGTGTGTGTGTCTATGTTCATACATCATAAACAAAGCTAATATTATCATAAATACAGCAAGGCCGCTCATCGTAGTTAATAGTATCTCTTTAGATCTAACGAGTATCCGAAAAACAAAATAGAATCCCGCAAGATCATATATCTGACCTAAACGATATATTAAAGTCAGATCTTCGCGTGGTACAAACCCCATTATGAATACAACTGCTGCATATAAAAAAACAGCCTTGTCTACCATATTAAACCTAAACCCGGTTGCTTCATGCTTTGTAATAATCCGGATTGTATAAAACAACAAGAGGATTCTTACTACGTTAAAAGAAAAGGAACCTATTTCAAGAACTGCACTGCCAGGAATAATAGATGCAGCAAGCAACAAAGGGAGGGCTGCAACTTTTGCAGAAACAAAAATAATAACAACCCCTAAAATCAGGGTGAAACCAATTGTTAATGAATTCACAGTAACTCTGCCATGTTGTTTGTGTAGGGATCATTAAAAACAGACTTGTGGGTCTTTGGTATTCTCTGTAAGTGTTGCTTAAGTTTGCAAGCATAGATTCTTCGATTTTCATACCTATTCGTAATTATACTTACAATTGTATCGAAATCATCAAAACATGCATCAGCAACGAGGCTTTCAACGCCAATGGTTTGGTATAAGCCAAGAAATTTCTTACTATAGGCTATCCCAATTGCTGGAATATTTTGGGAAAGAGCGGCTATACATGCATGCATTCTGGATCCGATAAAGAAATCACACATGCCTATGAGGTACTTTATTTCAAAGGCATCAAAATTCCCTTCAACCATCTGTATGCGATCACCAAACTGTAAGGAGTACTTTTCTAATACTTCCCGGCAGGCAGTGATATCACTTTCAAAATGATTTACCCCACCAAACACATGTGGGACAAGCAAGATGTTGCATTCTGGTTTCACTAGCAGATTTTCAATGATCCCGTTCACTATTTCCTGATAACTGCTCTTCAAACCAAACATGTTATTTTTTGAATATCCTCCCCGATATAAAAGCCCGCTTACATTAAAACCAACACAAATCTTTTTGTTATTGATATTTGGCAATCTTAAATTGTTGCTATGCGGGGGGCTTTTAGGGTTTATAGCGAAAGCCACATCATAACAAAAACGATATTTTTCTGGTGAGTAATCTTTCTTCATATATGATTGAAGTTCATTCAGGCTTGTATAATCACGTGCATATACCCTTTCTGCCCGGTTAAGGATATGCTTAGACAAGAGTTTAGGAACACTGTGTTTAAACGGACCATACGTTTGTGGCATCAGAACCAGCTTTTTCTTACATATAACCGGCAGCATTAAAGGAAGTATTACGCAAAAATAACGGTGCATACCATAGATATCACTAAAACTGTCTCCACCAGAAATGGATAAGAACAGATCACTTTTAGCAATATCATCTATAATTTGGTTTTTTCGAAATAATTTCAATTTAAATCCAGCATTGTTGAGCAAACTCCATACAAGTGCCAGTAATAGGATGAAAAAAATGTTGTTTCTAAAAAAGGTTTTAGAAAAGTTCATTCGAACAGACTTCAGCGCAACCATATGAACCACATCATCTAAAACGATTCTTTTTGTCTGATCAGTCTTGGCAAAATCAATTATTGAAAATTTTGCATCCGGATAACGCTGCAATGCCAATTTCATGCAACCTGCAGTTAAAGCATTTACCCCGTTATTGGCGCTGTTGTACTGCGCACCCACCATACAGATTTTCATAATAAGTTTCCTGTTTCATATCAGAAGTTCGTAAATGACCATTTTTTTCCTAACAAATTGTGTGTAATGAATAAAGCTAACAAGTCAACTCGCAATGCTTACAAAATCCGATTGCTTTGAACGCAGGAATGTTTCAAGTGCAACAATGCAGTATAAGGGTTTATGATAATCCTGTTTTCCGAGTGTGTGTTTTTCATACAAGTTCATTACTGATTTTTGGTTGAGATACTGATACACCAAAGAATTTGAATCCTTCACTGTATCTATAAGCCGTTTTGAAAGCGAGCTGCGAAACCAATCGTTAATAGTCTCAACTCCAAAGCCTAATTTCGGGCGTTGAATTATTTTCTTTGGCAAATAAGAAGCACATACCTTTTTATGAAGCCATTTGCGTGTTAAACCTTTTACTTTGTAGTTTGAATCGAGCCGCTCAACAAATTCCACTACCTCCTTATCGATATAGGGCACTCTCATTTCAAGACCGTGGCACATGGATAATTTGTCTCCAAAAAGAAACAACTCGTCGGGGAGGGAAGATCTTACTTCCAGAAACTGTATGGCACTCAGTTCGTCAGCATCCGGTATATACTTCATCAATTCAACCCAAAGGGAGGGAGGGGAGACCGTGTTGTTAGAAGGCAGGATATCTGGTTTAAAAAGACCTGCAATTTCATTACCCGGCAATAAGGAAAATGCGTTTTGATATCTGTCCAATTTTTCTTTGTTGTCGAGAGAATATGAAGCCCTTTGGAGCACTTCTGTTCTGGGTACGTGCTGCAAAATGCTGTTAAGAAATTTCCTTGCAGGTGAAGGCATCATCCGCCAGTATTTCCCAAGTTTAATTCCAAGATGGCGTTTGTACCCACCCAATAATTCATCTGGGCCCTGACCGCAGATCACTACTTTCAAATCTTTACTTGCCGCCTTGCAGACACAGTATACAGGAACAATTGACGAAGAGGCAATGGGTTCTTCAAGATAAGAAATCGCTATTGGTAAATATGCTTCAAAATCTTCGATACTTAGTTTTATATCGGTGTGTTGGGATCCAAAAAGGGATGCGGTTTCGATGGCATCTTTCAATTCATTGTATTTTGTTCCTTCATATCCCACTGTGTAGGTCTTCCAGGAACTTCTGTGCTCATTCATAAGACCTAAAAGAAGGGCCGAATCAACTCCACCGCTCAGAAGTAATCCTATTTCGACATCGCTTAACAACTGCCTCTTTACAGCTGCCCTGTATTGCTCCAACAGAAGCTCTTCTGCCTCCCTGGGTTTTGGCATAGGTGCAAACGGCACAGGGTAGTTCTCATACCAGCGAAACACAGTAGGATCAGATGTGCTACTCACTGTCAGGGCTGTGCCCGGAGCTAATTTGTTAATATTTTCATAAATGGTAACTGGGGATGGAGTGTATCGGTATCTTAAGAATGCATTCATTCCCTCAACAGACAGCGATGGTTGTATCGGGTTGGCTGCTAAGATGGCACGAATTTCAGAGCCAAATACTAAACTCCCATCCTTAATCTGGTAATAAACCAGCTTTACTCCCATTGCATCCCGGGCAATTGTAAGAGAGCGTTTCTCGGAATCCCAAATTGCAAGGCCAAAAATACCGTTTAGCCGGCCCAGTATATCGAGTCCCCATTGTTCATAACCATGCAGGATGACTTCGGTATCAGAGTTTGTCTGAAAAACATGCCCTTTCTGTTCGAGGATTTTGCGCAATTCAGGGAAATTGTAAATTTCCCCATTACACATAATAGTGACTTTCTCGTCAATGGATGTAACTGGCTGATACCCGGTAGCTAAATCAATTATTGAGAGCCGGCGAAATCCAAAGCCAAGTGACTTATCTAAAAATGTCCCGTAATCGTCTGGTCCTCTGTGAGCAATGGAATCAGTTTGTTTTGTCAAAACTGATAACTCTACGGGTTCATTTGATCTATAATTATAGATCCCGCTAATCCCACACATAATTACCTCTTCTTTTTGTGTTTGTTGATTTGAGAGATGAATATTCAGCCGATAAGTCGTCGTAATTGCTCGTTGCGAAGAAACGTAATCGCATCTTCTGGTAATACTTTTGGAGCTTTTTTTATGACAAACATGAAATAACCAGCTAAATAGGCAAGTGCACCAATCAGTAGCGGTTTGCTTTTGATTCTTTTCAACGAACTTGCCAATTGGAAGAGGGGATGGTAGCCCAACCTGTAGTTGTTATTACCCTGCATGAATAATCTTGCAGTTGGGGATAAGCTTCCGGTTAAAACTGGACCGTGGTGAATGACCTGTAAATCAAAGATAGTTTTAACTTTCCATCCTTTTGATCGTGCCAAAATCTCAGCTGCGGAATCAATGCCACCTGTACTAAGTGGGAGATATCCGCCAATCTGCTCAAAACAATCCCGTCTGAACAATTGTACAGCACCGGCAACGCTGTTTGAGCTTATTGCTTGAGGTGTATAACGTTGATTATAAAATTCACATATGTGTCCGCCTGCAATTCCTAAGTTGCGATCTGAATTGAAATGATTCAGAATACGATGAAAATAGTCACACTCAAATGAAATATCCGCATCAAGGTTCCCTATAAAGTTATATTCAAATTTTTTTAATTCAAGAAGCCCGGTATTGATTGCTCTCACTTTACCAGCAAAACCCATTGTAATATCATGTTCTACTCTTCTAAACCTGATGATTGAATTTTTTTGGACATACCTTTTAATGATCTCATCAGTTTTATCTTCTGAACCGTCACTAACTATAACCCAGCATTGTGGTTGGATGGTTTGTGCCAGAACAGATGCAATCGTTTTTTCTATTGTTGCTTCACCATTTCTGACAGGAGTTACAAGTACATATTTCATAACTGTTTATAACCTCTCAAACCTGATTGAAACGTGGTATATAAAAATGTAGTTACTACCTGCTGGGTTGTTTGGCAAGAACCTCAGATTCCGGATGATGTCTGTGGCTGTTTTGCGGGACAAAATCAACCTTTAAGGTTACAGCCCATAAAAAAAGTGCAGTATATTTGGCTAACGCATCTCTGACAAGTGTGTGTTTATTCCTGAATGGTAGCGATACTGCAAGCGAAGCCATAAGAACGGCCACTCTAATTGCAGCACCGGATAACACTGCGAATCTGTATTTAAACCCCTCAAGTGCGCCGAAATGTTTTTTAAAGAAGTAAAATTGAGAGTTACGCTGCAGAAGAGTGCTGAAATAACGGTTTTTATTTTTTTTACTGGCAGACCCATCATAATGAAAGATTGCCTCATCAGCCAAATAGCGTATTTTGAAACCTTTATTTATTATGCGCAAACACAGATCAACATCCTCAGAATACATGAAAATATTTTCATCCATTCCTCCCAACTGCGTTATCAGAGCCCTGGGAGCACAGATGCAAGCCCCGGAAAGACACTCAATATCCCTGCTGTCATTATGGTCCCAATGTCCTAATTCAATCGTAGAAAAAAGTGGTGATTTAGCAAACAGCCGGTTCAGCATCGAGAGAAAGCAAAACTGTTTCCAAGGTGTAGGGAAAGCCCTTGCACATTGCTGCTGAACAGTATTGTCCCGATTTAAAAGTTTACACCCGACTGCCCCGTATTCTTTGTTTGAATCCAAAAAATCCACCATTGCAGAACAAGCATCACTTGTTAATTCAGTATCAGGGTTCAAAAACAGTACATATCTCCCTGTAGCCTCAAGAAGACCTATGTTATTACCTCTTGAGAACCCAATGTTTTCATTGAGGGCAAATATGCGGCTCTGAGGAAAATCCTCTTTTATCATAGTAACACTGTCATCATCTGATGCATTATCAACTACAATGATTTCATATGATACTTTTCTTGTATGTTCAAGGATACTGTGAATACAGGATTTCAGCATATCGGATGTATTCCAGTTTACAATTATTATCGAAATATCTGGATTCATAAGTTTTCCTTATAAAAAAACATCGTGTCTTTTTTATATAATCTTCTTGACAGTATTCTTTTAACCGTAGATGCCAATGATCTTGCCTTCTCTTTGATACCTGTTTTCCACCAGTTTTTCCACAACGGCCAACCATGGTATTTGGGGGTCGGAATACCAGCAAGATTCAGCATCAGCATTCGTCCGGCAATTTCTCCGCGTTTGGCTTTTAGATTAACTTGCGATAGTTCAAGGGCTTTCAAGGTTGTCCTGGTAACTGCAATGTAGTTTTTATCTATCGCTCCCTGAATGATACGTCTTCCCCTTTCTGTACGAACAAGAATAAGGGAATGGCCCTGGTTATTCTTTTCAGGTTTCCGGTACCAAGAATCGCCACAGGATATATCCGCAGTTTCAGCAGTGCCATCCGGACAGAGGTAGCATCGGAAAGGGCGATATCTTTGTGCGATTCCCCATGAATCCTGATATGTGGCATAAGACCTGAATTCTGTTTCGGTTTCTTTTTTTACAGCGAAATTTCCTGGCCATCCCATACCCCTGTAACGAATTTCCCGCACTCTGTTAATTGGTATTCCATAGGAATTAAGCAGATCTACAGTGCCAAGGGCTGCCGGAGTCCCTGCACAAAATATTCCAATTGCACACTTTGTCTTATCATCAATTATCGGGTCCATATTCTGTGCATTACGCAGTGCAGAAATATCACATCCTTTGCCTACCATAACAGCACCATTTTTACTCGATTGGAATCGATATAAATTATCGCAAGGTGATGCCGGTGAATAGCGGGAGCCTGTAGCAGCAATGATTTTCTCACGGGTAGAGCTAAAAGCAGTACAATTTTGAAGGGGATTATTTTTATCAGTGTTAATGTGGATTATTCCATCGGCATTCTCATGTTCAATACAATATAGTGACAATGCTGTAACTATACCACCAGATGAACCAAAATGGCGTATTTTGTCATCTGTTGCATACCCTTCAAATATTTCAAGGATTGGCCCCCAGTGTGGCAAGTAATCAGGATCAGAATCCTTAGTGTTAACTCTACAACAAGAACGGTTATAGTATCCGGAACAGATTTTTAAACACTCACCACAATCTCGGCAATTAGTATTTACAATAGGCCTTATCCCCAATTCAGTAATATTTTTCAACTTGATGGCATTGTTTTTACATGCATAAACGCATGCTCCACAACCATTACAGAGTCGCCAGGAGACTACATCCTCAATCTTTTTGATTTTTTTGAACATCTGTAAATAAATATCCTTTTCGGGTATTACAACAATTATATACAGGAGAGAATCAATTCTAAAAAATGAATACCTGTATTGGCTGGAAAAATCAATCCGAGAAGCTAATTATCAGCAACCCTGACCGCTACTCTGCGTTAACAAGTGGTTCCTTGCAATCATCTGTTATAACCCCTTCTGTTACAACTTTTTCTTTTTGCAATAAAGAGTCGATTATGTTCAGGTATTTGTGCTTGTTTTTTTCCCATGAAAACCTCGAAATGAACTCATATGAATTTATGACCAAAGTCTGGCGCAACTCCATATTTTCGTATGCTGTAATTATCTTTTCGGCTAAATCCATATAATCTCCGGCTTTATGAAAGAGCACCTGTGAATCATCTATGTAATATTTGTGCACGGTTGTATCTGATACCACGAGTGGTATATCTAAGGTCATGAACTCAAAAATTTTCGTGCTGAATGCTTCATCACTGAACCCATTCGATAGTTTTGGTTCAACTCCTAAATCTGCTATCTGCATAGTTTTTGGAATTTCATCCAGACTGACACAACCACAGAATTCTACAAAGCGTTCAACATTTAAATCTGCTGTTATCTTCTTGAAGTAACCCTCATCAGTTCCTGTTCCATATATTTTTAACCTGATTTCCGGTATTTTGTCCTTCAACAAATCAACAGCCCGGATAGCAGCCTCTAATCCCTGGTGTTTGCTTAGTGTGCCAGGATAAACCAGTGTAAAATATTTGTCATCTTTTACCACATCTGTTTTTCTGAAAATGTCGGGATCTGGATAATTAAGAATAGTTGTACAATGCCTTGAAGATACAGAACGTTTTACTAAACGCTCTCTCCATATGTCATTTGCAATAATCACATGATTTGCGAACTTACAAGATATTTTTTCAACTATAGAGAGCAACCTGAAACAGAGGTTATGTTCAGCAGCACAAAATTTACTTGAAAAAAGTTCCGGGACAAGGTCATGTATGTCCAGTATTACCTTCGAACCAAAAAGCTTGGCAAAAAGGGCAGAAAACACTTCAAAATCCGGAACAGAATGAACGTGTATTATATCGTATCTGTTTCTAAACGATTTCCGCAGCAGGAAAAGTGTCGATTTTATGAGGAAAACCAGAAGACGAAATAAGTATTGTAATTTATTTTTTTCATTTACATCTCTTTTCTGGATTTTATAGACATTTACACCCTTGAGAACTTCAAATCCGGTAGACTTGTTGCCAATAGTTACAGCATCAACTTCCCACCCTTCCTTTGTAAGTGTCTCTGCATACCGTCTGACCCGATTGTCTGTTTCATAAAATGCGTAGGCAACCATACAAGCTTTCATAATAATCCTTTGGTTGATTTTACAAAAGGTTATTGTGTGTTAGTGAAAACGTTACATGTGATCAGGTTTACGGAAGATTGTCAATCGCTTTCACTACACGCTCTGCAGCTCTGCCTTCAGCCCTGAAATATCGGTAAAAGAAGGCAGTTCATCAGACAGCTTCTATAATAATAATGAAAGATCCATCTCTTTTGATCTCGAGGCTACAATACACTTTTTGCAAGTTAGTGTGGAAGGGGATAGTGCTGCCTGTTTGGGTTTGCATACCTCTAAGATTTTACGGGTGGAAGTTATCCCCATAGGCAAATGCAATGAAATCAGGTGATCAATAAAAAAACGTTTAGTTGCTGCAATGTGGTAGCACACTATGGAAAAGTCACTCTGTAGACTAATATCACATATTTTCGAAATATGTTTTCAGTATACTTACATCTTGTTCTTCACCACAAAAAGAAGGTATATGCGTATTCAACAAAACCTTTCTCTGTGGAAAACGGGATCGCAGTCTTAAATGTTCAGCGCTGGTGATCAAATGGTATTTATGGTTAACAAATCAGTCATAGCAATTTTAAGGCAAATTCCAGCATTGTAAGTGCCTCACATGTGTAACATTTAGCTTTTCAAAAGAGTAGGTTTTTCCGGTCCTTTAGAGTATACTTTTTTTTGACGAACAGATTGTATCAGCTCAAGGGTATCTTTTAAAAGTTGAGGAGATAGTAGCTGTAATGAGAATATGTATGTAATTACACCTAATGGTATCAAAACCGCTACAGAAAAAACTGGATTCAAATCACCAGAAATAAACAACATCCTTGTTATTTGAATACTGGTCCCCATTGCAATGGAGGCGAAAAATGGATTTTTTAAAGAATCCAATAAAGGCCAAATTGATATGTGGGTGCGAACACTTAGGCATATAACGCTAATTACATTAAATATCATCGTTACCAGTAGTCCACCAATTGCAACACCCTCGATACCCCACTGTTTTCCAATCGTAGTGGAAATTGCTATACCCACCATATGTAGTATTTGTAGTGTGTTAAGCGTACCAGCGAAACCTTGGGAAATGAAAACATGGTAGTTTAGAAAGAAAAGACTTTCGGCTAGTTTGCGAAGAGTGAGAATAATACATACAAATACAGCACCACTCCAACGTTCTCCAAAGAAAATAACAATCACTTCAGGGGCAAGAAGTGCAATGCCACTTAAAATTGGCATCATAGCAACTGCATTGATTTTCATGGCACGAACTAATACATTTTGCAATCGGATCGGATGATTTTTAATAAGAGAAAAAGCTGGAAACGCCACCTGATTTAATGGCGCTTTAACAAACGATTCTATTGTTTCGCTAAATTTAAGACCAAGCGCATACAAACCTAAACCGGCTGGCCCCAATGCAATCCCAATAAGAAACTGATCAAGCCTCCTTTTGGCAAAATTGATAATGCTGTTTAAAAGAATTTTCAGACTGAATGTGGTCAGCGATTTACATTCTTTTACAATAAATACTGCAGATGGCCGCCATGTGGTCCTTAACCAAATTGTCAAACTGTTAACAATTGCAAATGTTACAGATTGTACTGCAAGTGCCCATACTTCATACCCTAATATCGCAAGGGGAATGGAAACAAGGGCTGAAGCAGCAGTGCCTGAAAATGTCTGAATAGTTATTGATCTGAAATCAAAACTTTTTGATTGTATTGCTACTGGAACTACATTTGAAGCACTCATTATCACAACAACAGACAAAACCCGAAGAATAGGTGTAAGTCCAGGTTCCCCCATAAACCGCGCAATTTGTGGGGCGAAAAGCAAATTAATCAATACAAGAAGACTTGCTGTGGCCATGTTGAGATAAAATGCAGTGCTTAGAAGTGCTGAATTTAATCCACTGCGCTGAATTAAAGCTAAACCAACTCCTTGTCTTGACAATAACTCCATAAAAGAAATACACATAATGGCAATTGCGGCAAGGCCAAGGGATGCTGGTTCAACATGTCTGGCGAGAATCGTAAAGACGGCAAAACCTATAAGCCGCCGACCCCACAATCCTATCGCGGACCAAATTGTACCTCTTAGTATTGTCGTAGAATTAGTCATTGATTTTAGCGTATGGTCTTGATTATTTCACCTATTAATATGGACATTAAATGTATCTGTTTATCCAAATGTGTTTTATTGACAGGTTCCGCATTTGAATACGGAGCTGCATCTGTTTGAAATGAGTAGGTTATATGATGAGTATTTGAACTGCACCCTTGAATTCCGTATTTGCAAGAAAACTCATCAGTTCATATAATGCAGCAAATGAGTCATAAAAATGGCATATAAGGGAGTGATGGGAGTTATATAATGCTATTGAACTAAGAATATTTGTACCTGAATTTGGGCGGTGAGGCTTTTTTAAATTTACAGAAATAAAAATACACTACCTAAGATATGGATAAAATTAAGTTACACAAGTAATTTACGGTTAAATGATTCAATACATTCTTGTAATTGTTCTATACGGTTATTGCGCAAAATTGATGCACTACATCTGAATAAGGTAGAATGAGCAATTTCACGAATAACTTTAGAAGCTTCTTTTTCCTTTAACCAAACATACGGACGTTTTACAATTCTGTTTAAACTGGTTTTTCCATTATAGGGCATATAGTGAAAAACTGCTGGCTCCGTTTCTAAATCAAACTGTCCTCCCCAGTCAGCCCATTTGAAATTCGCAACTTGTTGACCTTCTGTTTTTATTGAGTACATAGCGATTCGAGCCCACGGTATACCGTAGGCATCTGCTACAATTGCGCCATGCATAGCTTCTGTTACTAAACGATCCACACTGAGAATCTTATCTATTACTGTAGATATTGGTTGTCGTGGATCTATGTAAGAGCAATTTGCTAAATTTGCGATTGCAGCACAGTTAAAAGCTTCGCAGGTATGGTAATGGGGCATAAATCCGATTTTAGTTGATCTGTTGGTTTTATTTCCAATGAGGGTTGGAAGTAATGTTGCTGCATCAGCAATCGCTATGCGTGGATTTAAGCCAAGGTGCTGACAGCTAAGTCTACCGCGTACAAACAGAAATTCACAATTATTTAATTGTACTTGCTTGTTTTGATCTTTAGGTCTAAATCCAGTTCCAAATACCCATTTTTTCCCTTCGAGTCTATTTAGCCTTGAGTTCAATATGGTGCCAATACCAACCAACCAATCGTTCGGGTAAATTTTGTCGAAGTTAGGAATTATTCTGGGCCAAAGCCATGAATTAATATCATCACCAAAGTTGCCGACCGTACTTTTGTAATAGTAAAGCTTCATGGTTATCCCCAGTTTGGCATTAAATTAAGGTGACCTCTAAAAATCTATGTTGAAACCGAAAATTCAATTGTTCATTATCAAAATTAATTCAATTAGTTGACATAAGGGGGTTTTGTTCGGGACTTCGGACAAAAAATTGCGATAATGATCCAATATGTGAGGATATAGTTCCCCCTATTTTGTACTGTTTATGCATAGCGAGCCACCGTCTCATATCGAGTAATGTTGTAAACGGTG